>DASROV010000379.1:0-2955 GCA_035646755.1 Trueperaceae bacterium
GCTGCCGACGCCGACGTCGTGGCTGGCGACGGCCTCGCCGTCACCGTTGAAGGCGATAACCTGCAGCGGCGAGCGGACGTCGTTCATCGCGTAGGTGACGCGGGCGGTGGTCTCCCTGGTGAGGCCGAAAAGCAGCAGCTGGTTGTCGAGTGCGGCGCTGCCCACGCCGGTGAAGCCGATGTTGCGGTTCGCGACGGTGTCAGCCAACTTCACGGGCAGCGTCGAGAGCAGGCCCTCACCGTCGCCGACCTGCACGACGGCGTTGGGCAGGGCGACGTAGGCGGGCGGCAGGTAGGTGTCGCTGGCTCGAGCCTGTCGCGGCGCGATCATGTACAGCCCGACGAGGACGCCGACGCCCAGGAACGCCAGTCGTAGTAGCCAGGGCGCGATGAGGTCGTTCCAGCGCAGTCGTTCGGCGAGACTTGGTCGGCTTAGCTTCGCTGTCGCTTGCATGGTGGTCCTCCTTGGCCCGTCGGCCGCCATCGGCGCCCCGTGCGGGGCACGCCGTGCTGGCGGCGCGGTTGAGGGATGATTAGCGCCAGCGGTGAAGCGAAGATGAAGCGCGAAGGGCAACAAACCGCGTGCTGGACGCTTCATCCCGGCTTCACCAAGATTAGCGACGCTGGCTGCTCGCGGCTACGCCGGTCTGTAGCGAGCGACCCCAGCGAGAGGACGGTTCGCGTGCATCTGTTGATCGTCGAAGACGACCCAGCCGTGGCGAGCTCGCTCGACGAGGCGCTCGTCGGCTTGGGCTTCGACACGCGCCTTGCGGACTCGGCCCAGGCCGGTTGGGAGGCGCTGTGGAGCGGGCCGGTTGACGTGATCGTCCTCGACGTGATGCTCCCCGAGGGCCCCGACGCGGGGTTCGAGTGGGCGGCCGCGGTGCGCGACGCCGACTTCAGGCAACCGATCTTGTTCCTCACCGCGCGCGAGGCGCTCGCCGACCGGCTGCGTGGGCTCGAGCACGGTGACGACTACCTCATGAAGCCGTTCGCGCTCTCCGAGTTGATCGCGCGCGTGAACGCCCTCGCTCGCCGCGGAGAGCTGCGGGCGCAGATCGGGCGCTGGCGCGACGTCGTGTTCGACGTCTCGGCCCGCCACGTCGAGCTGGCCGGCGCCAGCGTCCGCCTCACCGCCAAGGAGCTCGAGGTGCTGGAGCTGTTCATGCTCAACCCGCGGCGCATGTTCCGGCGCGAGGAGGTGCTCGACCGCGTCTGGGGTGCCGGTTTCGAGACGCCCTCCAACCTGGTGGACGTCTACGTCAAGAACCTGCGCAGGAAGCTCGGCGACGACATCATCGAGACCGAGCGCGGGCTGGGCTACCGCTTCCCGGGAGAGGAGCCAGAACCGTCGTGAGCCTGCGTCTCAAGCTCGCGCTCACGGCGGCGCTGCTCACTCTCGGCGGGGTCGGGGTGGGCCTGGCGATCACCTACGGCGTCTTGGTAACGGGCGCCAACGTCTCGTTCGACCGCGAGAGCGCGATCCTCGCCGAGGTGATCCACGAGGCCGTGCTGCTGCGCGGCGATACCGCCATCCGGGTGCCGGCGGTAGTGGAGAGCTACCTGACCACCGAGTCGGGCGTGCGCTCGGCGCAGGTCTTCCTCGACGGCCAGCTGCTGTGGGAGGGCGGCGTGCTCGACGGCCCGCGTCCGCTCGACCCCAGCGGCCTGGTCGAAGGTAGGGGCACCCGCACCGTTTCCGGTTGGCGGGTGGTGACGCTGTTCGACGCCGGCGACGGGATCACCGTGCAGGTGGGCCGTCCGCTCGCCAGCATGCGGGAGGCCTTGGCTCCGTTCGGCTGGTTGGTCCTGCCGCTTACGCTGGTGTTGGCGCTGGTCGCCGGCGCCTTGGCCTGGCTGAGCGCCGGTCTTGCGCTGAGACCCCTGCGGGTGTTGACGACGGCGGTTACGGCGCTCGACGACGTCAGCGAGGTGCCGGCCATCACCGGCAGCGACGAGCCGGCGCAGCTGGCCCGCGCCTTCCGCGACCTGGTGGAGCGCCTAAGGTCGCAGCGCCAGCGCGAGCACGACTTCCTGGCCTACGCCGCTCACGAACTGCGCACGCCGCTGTCCGCCCTCCGCGCGAGTCTCGACGCGGCGCGCTCGCAGGACGGGACGCTTACTCCCGGCACGTTGGAGCGCCTGCGGCGCGAGGCCTCGCGGCTCGAGGCGATGGCGCAGAACCTGCTGGCACTGTCGCGCGCCGAAGCCGCCGACGTCCACCGTGACACGATCGACCTGGCCGACCTCGCCGCCGACGCCTACGACCGCTTCCAGCCCCTCGCCCTCGAGAAGGGGCTCGAGCTGCGGCTCGAGGGGTCAGCCGCCGTCGCACGCGCCGACGAGCGCCTGCTCGCACAAGCCCTCGACAACCTGGTGCACAACGCGATCCGCGCCACGAGCAAAGGTAGCGTGAGCATCAGTACCGGCGTGGCCGAGGGGCGGCCCTACCTCACCGTCGCGGACACCGGACCCGGCTTCCCCATCAGGCCGCGTGCGGGGCTGGGCTTGCGCGTGGTGCGGGCCGTGGTGGCCGCGCATGGCGGCGAGTTCGAGATCAGCGGCAAGCACGGCGCCGAGGTGCGACTGTCGTTACCGGTCGGCGGCGCCTGAACCGGGTAGTTCGAAGAGGTCGCAGAGCCAGGCGGAGCCGGTGAAGAAGGTGTCGAACGAGACGTCAGAGCGGGCGTGGTCCTCGCCCCACTCGTCGGCCGAGCGGCGGTCGGCGAACGGACCGATGAGGGCCGCGCCACCCTGGTACGCGCTGGCCGGGAGCGGGGTGAGGAGCTCGAGACGCAGACCGTCAGCGTCGGAGACCTCACGCGCCACCGCGTGCTTGGCGCGCCACTCCGGCCGCTCGACGAGGTCGAAGAGTAGACCCCGCAAGCGCTCCAGCTGCTGACGCTCAGGGGCAGGCGCCAGCAGCAGGCGCGTGAGGGCTCCCGGTGCTCGGTAA
>DASROV010000380.1:0-4873 GCA_035646755.1 Trueperaceae bacterium
ATTGCAGTCTGCAACTCGACTGCATGAAGTTGGAATCGCTAGTAATCGTGGATCAGCCATGCCGCGGTGAATACGTTCCCGGGTCTTGTACACACCGCCCGTCAAACCATGGGAGTAGGTTGTACCCGAAGACGTGTAGTCCCGCCAATGGGACGCGCGTTTAAGGTATGGCCCATGACTGGGGTTAAGTCGTAACAAGGTAACTGTACCGGAAGGTGCGGTTGGATCACTCCTTTCTAAGGAGTACTGCTGCTCGCCCTAGGGTGAGCGGCACAGGTAACGAACTGCAACCAGGTAATTTCGAGGGTCTTAAGGGCGCTTCCGCGAGGAGGCGCCCTTTATTTTGTTCGGGTAACTGGTGGGCCTTACACTCAGCGAGCGCTTGGCGCTAGCTACTGAAAGCTATCTTTGCCAATTTCAACATTCTTGGTAGCTCGAAGCGTTGCAGGAGCCGCAACGTACGTGGGTTTTGGCTTGCTACCGCGTTCACTCGGTCGAACATCTCGTCGAACAGTCCTTCGGGGATATTGAGAGCCGGCGTGAGGCGCACGACGCGGTTGGCGTTGCTGCTGTAGCAGGCGTGCACGCCGCCATCGTGGAGGGCCCGTATCGCAAGGGCAGAAGCGAGGGTCTGAACGTCTTCGGGAGAGATGCCGGGTACCCTGAAGCCGATCAGTGGCTTGAGGGCCATCGCGAACAGCATGCCCGCGCCTCTCACCTCCTCGATGAGTTCGGGGAAGTCAGTGGCGATGCGCTGCAGGCGTTCCAAGCCTCGCTTGCCGAACTCAGCGGAGCGTCGGTCGAGGCGTTCTTCGACCAGGAGCTCGAGGGAGCGCAGGCCGACGGCGGCCGCCAGGCTGCCGCCGCCGAAAGTGTTCGAGTGCCGCTTCGCGTTGAGTCCTGGCAGTAGCGCCCGGTAGACGTTCTTGCGGGCGATTGTGGCGCCGATCGGTACGAGGCCGCCGCCGAGTGGTTTGGCGAGCGTGACGATATCGGGCTCGAGGCCATCGGCCACGCTGGCGAACCACGAGCCGGTTCGGCCCAGCCCGGTCTGGATCTCGTCGGCGATGACGGGCACTCCGTGCTTCTTGGCTAACGCCCCGACCTGGCGCAGGTAGCCGAGGGGCGGCAAGACCACGCCCCCTTCGCCGAGCACCGGCTCGATGACGATCGCCACTATCTGCTCGGCCTGTCTGGCGAGTGTGTCGGCGAGCGCTTGCGCGTCCCCGTACTGCAGCGTCACAGTCGGTGGCGCAAGCGGCCTGAACGGGCCCTGATACTCGTCACTCGGCGTCAGCGCCAATGCACCGAGCGTCTTGCCGTGATAGGCGCGAGTGAAGTTGACGAAAGTCCTCGCTTTGGGGCGATAGGTGAGCGCCATCTTGAGCCCCGCCTCGACCGCCTCCGCGCCCGAGTTCGAGAAGAAGACGCGGCTGTCTACATGACTTGGCGCGACCGAGGTAAGCAGAGCGACCAGGTTCTCCGCCAGGGCCGCCCGCCACTCGCTGGCGCTCTGCTGTGCGAACCCCATCTGACGCGAGTCGTTGAGGTAGTCCCTTACGAAGTCGAGCAGGGGAGGGTAACGCTCGCCCAACGGCACCGCGGCATAGGCTCCGGCGTGAATCAGATGACGTCCGTCCCTGTCGCGCAGCTCCCACGGGCTCTCGACCGAGAAGGGACCGGCGATACCGAGCGCGTCCAAGAGGTCGAGAAGGTCGCCGTTGGCGTGGGCGATCTCGCCCTGCACCGCGTCGATCGACCGATGATCGTCGAGTAGGTCCTGACTGTTGACCGGGAGAGCGAAGTCGGAGGAGGTCGGCGCTAGCGGACGTTGCTGTTCGATCACCGCAGCGCCGCCGCGACGCGGTTGCCCGCGCCGTCCTCGACGACCACCTGCCCGTTCTCGACCGCGTTGACCAGCACCGAGAACGTGAACTCGGCGCCGGGCGTGAAGGCCAATGGCACGTCGTTGATGCGTACCGAGCTGAGCGCGATGTTGTCGCGGGCGACGCCCTCGACACGCAAGCGCCCAGAGCCGAGATCCTCGACGGTGGTGAGTTCGACGGTCGGCGGCGTGGCGTCGAGCGTGAGGACGTAAGTCTCGCTCGTGGTCCTGCCGTTGACATCGGTCACCTCAAGTACCATCGTCAGCTCGCCGTCGGCGACGTTCGGCTTGGTGAAGGCGAAGTTGATGAGGTCCTTGCCACGCTCACTGGCGTAGAGCGGGTCGGACAACAGGTCGGCGCCGTCGACCCTGATGCTGGCGATGCCGGAGTCGTCCATCGCGTAACCGCTTATCGTCAGCGCCTCGGTGCTCCTGGTCGCGCCGCTGCGCGGGTCGGTGATCGCGATGCGCGGGGCCAACGAATCGGAGCGGCCGAAGCACGAACTTAGCAACAGGCTGGCCAAGACAAGCGCCACTACCAGGTTGTGCTTGGGGGACATGGCGTCAAGGATACACCCGCTGCCACGGGCGTCGGTTGCCGCACTCGGCCGATCCAGACCGTCACGGAAGCCAAAGCTAGATTAAAGTACATAAGGAAGAAGTTCACATCGCGCGATAACGGTGTTGTAACCTTTAGGCGCCTGTCTACCGTCGCTGAGATACCGACTCCCGCCAGCCGGGGGTCGCACCCGACGTAGATGGAACACCGTAATACGGGGCAGATCCCCGCGGGGCATAGGGTCCCGGCCGAGGAAGGGAGTCAAACCGAGCAGAAGGCGAACTCGGTCCTTCGACTCAAGTGGCGCCTGAATACGCGCCAGAAGTCTAGTCACACAGGGAGTATTGAATGAAGAGAAGCATTTTCGCACTCACGGCCAGCGCGCTGCTAGCACTAACGATGGCGTTCGCACAGGCCCCGTCGGATACCTACGTCTATCAGACGTTCGGGGAGCCGGTCTCATTGGACCCGGCCCGCGCTTACGACACGGGCTCCGGCGGCATCATCGAGAACATCTACGAAACCCTGTTCCTCTACGACGGCGTGGCGATCGACGAGTTCGAACCGGCGCTCGCTACTGAGTACACGGTCTCCGACGACGGGCTCACCTGGACCTTCACCCTTCGCGACGGCGTGACGTTCCACAGCGGCAACACGATGTCGTGCAAGGACGTCGAGTACTCGTTCCAGTACGGCGCCCTCACGGCCAGCCCGGAAGGCGCGACCGCCTACCTCACCGGTAACATCTTCCTCGGCTACTCCGGTGACGGCAGCGACCCTGCGGCCTTCCAGGAAGCGGTCACCTGGGAGATGATCGACAACATCGTCGAGTGCCCGGACGGCCCCGACGGCCTCACCGCCGTCGTCAACCTGGTCAACCCGACGCCGGCTCTCATCCCGATCCTCACCTACACCGCCTACAGCATCATCGACAGCCAGCACGCCATCGAGGGCGGCTCGTGGGACGGCACCGAAGCCACCTGGACCGAGTGGAACGGCCGTGACCTCACCGCCGAGTTCCTTCACACCAACCCCAGCGGCACGGGTGCTTACCAGCTGGTCGAATGGACCGACGACTCGGTAGTCTCCGAAGCTTTCGCCGACTACTGGGGCGGCGCTCCCGCCCTCCAGAACGTCGTCTACCAGTACGTTGACGAGCAGTCGACCCGCATTCTGGCCATCCAGCAGGGCGACGCCGACCGCGCCACCGTCAACGAGCGCTCGGCTCTCGTCCAGCTTCGCGGCGCCCCCGGCGTAGCGGTGTTGGAAGACCCATCCTGGACGACCACCGGGGTCACGTCGGTGTTCTTCAACTTCGACATCGACACGTCCAACAACGAAGACGTCGGTAGCGGCCAGCTCGACGGCAACGGCATCCCGCCTGAGTTCTTCGCCGACGTCGACGTGCGCCGTGCCTTCGCCCACCTGTTCGACCAGCAGGGTTTCATCGACCAGCTCTACGAGGGCGCCGGTGTGATCCTGACGATGGGCATGCCGCCGTCCTTCCTCGGCTACAACGACGACGTCGCCGTACGGACGCTCGACCTCGAAGCCGCGGAGGAGTACTTCCGCGCGGCCTTCGACGGCCAGCTGTGGGACGCCGGCTTCGAGTTCACGGCGATCTACAACGCGGGCAACACCACGCGTCAGACCGCGCTCGAGATCATCGCCGACAACCTTTCGTTCATCAACCCCAACTTCGTGATGAACGTGCGCAGCCTGCCGTGGGCCGACTTCCTCGCCCGCACGGCCGAGCAGAAGGTCCCGATGTTCGCGCTCGGCTGGGCCGCCGACTACGCCGACCCGAGCAACTTCATCAACACCTTCTACGACAACGACGGCTTCTACGCCCCGCGCACCTCGATCAACGTCCCCGAGCTGCAGGAGCTGATCGACCAGGCCGACGCGATCTTCGACCCGGCCGAGCGCGGCTTCCTCTACCGCCAGATCGGCACACTGCACTACGACACCGCGCCCATCATCGCGATACCAACGCAGTCGCCGTTCATGGTCACCCGCGATAACCTCGAGGGTGTTTATTACAACCCGATGCTTTCTGACGAGTTCTACTGGAAGGACATCGCCAAGAACTGAGGTCGGGTTGAACCCGGGTGAGCCTATAAAGCCACCCACTGCCGCGCGGAGCGACGACACAGGCAACTGTCGCTCCGCGCGATATCCCTCAAGAAGAGAGAACTATCTTGCTCGTTTTCATCGCTAGACGAGTGCTTCTATTGCCGGTCGTGTTCATCGGCGTCACGCTCGTCATCGTGCTCTTGATGCAGCTACTTACTCCCTATCAGCGCGCGGCCGCCTTCGTGCAGTCGGAACAACAGATCCGCCAGATAGATTCGATAATCGAGCAGTACGGCCTTACCGACCCTTGGTACGTGCAGTACTACCGCTGGATGAAAGAGGTCGTCAACGGC
>DASROV010000381.1:0-9956 GCA_035646755.1 Trueperaceae bacterium
GTCGATGAGGACGTCTACGCCTACCTGTTCGCGCGCTCGCAGGGGCGGGAGCGAGCGGCCATGGTGTTGTTCAACAACTCGCCGCGGTCGCTCGCCGGCCGGGTCGTGGCGGTGCCGCCGATGGGGGAGCCCGCGTCCTGGCCAGACCTTGCCGGCGCGTTGGGCTTCGACGAGCGAGGGGCAGGTGACAGCTTGACCGCACGTATTCACCTGTCGGGCGGCGGGTCGCCCGCCGTAGACGGCCTCAGCGGTGGGGCCGACGTCACCTGGGAGGTCGCCAGGCTACGGGCCGACGGACTGCGGCTCACGCTCGAGCCGTACCAAGCGGTAGTCTTCCTCGACATCGTTAAGGAGCTGCATACTCGGCAAGACGAAGAAGCGCGGCGGGTGGCGCTCGTCGCTGCTGGCCGCAGCCGCCGCCCCGCCGACTGGACCCCGGCCATGCTTGCCCGGCCGCGCCGCTACGCCGCTCAGCGCCGAGCGGCTGCTCGCCGCCGGCGCTAAGGCGAGACGACGGGGCCGCGAAAGTGCGAGCAGTCACCGGCGCTAGGGCGAGCCGCCGTCAAGGCTGGGGCTTGGGGCCAAGCGATGCCGTCGCTCAGCGCTGCAAGGCGGCGATGCGCCGGCTCTGGAGGTGGGTGAGCGCCAGGCCAAGGGCGTCCGAGACGTGGTCGGCGCTTGGCGTCGCGCTCAGTTTCAGTAGTGCCCGCACCATGTAGGCGACCTGCGCCTTGTCGGCGCGGCCGTTGCCGACCAGCGCCTGCTTCACCTGCAGCGGACCGTACTCGAACACGGGCACGTCGAGGTCGGCGGCGCACAGCAGTACGACTCCGAAGGCCTGGCCCACCTTGAACGCGGAGGACCTCTGATGATGGAAGAACTGGCCTTCGATGGCCAGCGCGTCGGGGCGGTGGAGACGCATGAAGCCGTCGACCTTGTCGCGGATCGTCCGCAGCCTGGCACTGGAGTCGTCTCGCGAGGCGGTCTTGAGCAGCAACGAGCCGAGTAGATGCGGCTCGTTGCGCGCCTCCTCGACCGCTCCCAGGCCCAGGTTGGCGAGCCCGGGGTCGATGCCGACCACGCGGTAACCGTTGGGGCCGATCCCGGTGCTGCTGCTCGCTACTGGCACTACCTCAGTATTCTGCCAGGTAGCGGTCCAGTTCCCAACCGTGGACGGCGATACGGTAGTCGTCGTACTCCTGAGTCTTGGCCTCCACAAACTGCTTGAAGACGTGCTCGCCGAGCGCATTGATGATTACCTTGTCGCGCTTGAGGTTGGTCACCGCCTCGCGCAGGGTGGCAGGCAGTTCCTTGATCTTGTGGCGCCGGCGGTCGCGCACGCTCATGTGATAGATGTTGCGCATTATCGCCGGCGGCGGCTCGAGCTTGCGCTTCAGCCCATCGATGCCGGCGCCGGCGATCACCGCCAGGGCCAGGTACGGGTTGCACGACGGATCTGGCATGCGCAACTCGGCCCTTGTGCTGTTGCCGCGCCTGGCCGGCACGCGGATCATCGCGCTGCGGTTCGATGTCGACCAGGCGATGTTGGTCGGCGCTTCGAAGCCGGGCGTGAGTCGCTTGTAGCTGTTGACGGTCGGGTTGGTTACCGCCGAGAACCCCGACGCGTGGTCGAGCACGCCGCCGATCCAGTTGAGCATCACCTTCGACAGCTGATGCTGACCCTTCGGGTCGAAGAACGCGTTCGCGCCGTCCTTGAAGATGCTCATGTGCACGTGCATGCCCGAGCCGTTAATGCCGTTCACCGGCTTCGGCATGAACGTGGCGTGCAGCCCGTGGTTCATCGCGATGCGCTTCACTACGGTGCGGAACGTGACGATGGCGTCGGCCGTGGCGACGGCCGGACCGTACTTGAAGTCGATCTCGTGCTGGCCCGGCGCGACCTCATGGTGCGCCGCCTCGATCTCGAAACCCATCTCGACGAGGGCGTTGACCATGTCGCGCCTGGCGTCTTCGCCACGGTCGACGGGGGCAAGGTCGAAGTAGCCAGCAGCGTCGCCGGTCTCGGTCGTCGGGTGGCCGGTCGGGGAGCGGTGGAAGAGGAAGAACTCGGGTTCGGGCCCGACGTACATGTCGTCGTAGCCGAGCTTCTGAAGCTCGAGCACCTGCTGCTTCAGCACGTACCGCGGATCGCCGGTGAAGGGCGAGCCGTCGGGTAAGGCGATGTCGCATATAAGCCGGGCGACGGTGCCTTTCACGGCGCCCTCGATGGCCCGCGGCAGGACCAAGAAGGTCTCGGGGTCGGGCTTGAGGAGCATGTCCGACTCCTCGATGCGCGTGAAACCGTGAACCGAGGAGCCGTCGAACATCATCTCACCGTCGAGCGCCTTATCGAACTGCGAGGTCGGGATCTCGACGTTCTTCGAATGTCCGAGGATGTCGGTGAACTGCAGCCTCAAGAAGGAGACGTCGTGTTCCTTCAGTGCCGCGCGTACGTCGTCTGTCGTCATCGCCACGTCGTGCTCCTTCAAGTGTTACTCGTCAGATTCCCAGGTCCCATACCGCTGGGTGACAACAGGCTCGAAATCCGCCTACTGCTGACGCAGCGTACACGCGAAAACGGCGCATCGTCAATGGCAAGTAACCAACTGTGCAGGTCCAGGGACGCTCGCGGCATGCCGGCCCCACGCAGCCGGTCGGCGAGCGCCAGCGGGCTTCCACGATGAAGGCATCTTCATCGTCACTGACGCGCGCGCGCCAGCGTGACCAGCTCGTTGACAGCGGCTCCAAGGCGAGACTACGATGCAACCAACCGCCGCCAAAAAGTGCAAGAACTCACAAGGGAGGAAGTCACGTCGATGAAGAGAGTAGTTTGGACCTTATCGCTTGCCGCTGTTCTCGGTTTCGCCTTGGCGCAGCCGCCGGTCTCCACGGTCGGCACGCTGATGTCGTACACCGGGGCGTTGGCTGAGTTCGGCCCGGCCATCAACAACGGGGCCACGCTGGCCGCCGACCAAATCAACGCCGCCGCGACCGCGGTCTTCGGGGGGCCGATCATCGAGATCGTCACCGAAGACTCCGCGACCAACCCCTCGGTCGGCGTCGACCGTGCCCGCAAGCTCGTCAACACCGACGGCGCCATCGCGATCGTCGGCGCGCTGTCTAGCGGCGTGACCGTGGCGGTCGCCGAATCGGTGACCATCCCCAGCGGGATCATCCAGATCTCGCCCGCCAGCACCTCGCCGCTCATCGCGCTGCTGCCTGACTCCGAGAACTTCATCTACCGCACGGTGTCGTCCGACGCCCTTCAAGGCGTCGTCCTTGCGCAGCTCGCCCGCGGCGAGATCGTCGACGGCCTAAGCTACGACCGCGCCGCCGTCATCTACGTCAACAACCCTTACGGCCAGGGCCTCTCCGAGGCGTTCGCGGCCGCTTTCGAGGCGCGCGGCGGCACCATCACCGCCAGCGTCGGACACCCCGAGGAACCGCAACCCACCTACGCCTCGGTCCTCGACCAGCTGCTGGCTGGCGACCCCGAGGTCGTCGTGGCAGCCACCTACCCCGGCAACGCCACCGTGTTCATGCAGGAAGCCCGTGACCTGTACGGCTTCACCAACTGGATGATGACCGACGGCACCAAGTCGCTCGACATCGTCGAAGCGCTCGGCGCCGAGACCGTCGAGGGCCTCTACGGCACCGCGCCGGGCGCCGACCCGCAGTGGGAAGGTAACCTGCGCTTCTCCGACGCGTACGAGGCCGCCTACGGCGAGCGCCCCCCGCTGCCCTACATCGACACCGCCTACGACGCCACCGCCGTCATCGGCCTGGCCATCGCCAAGGCCATCATCGACGAGGTCGAGATCACCTCGGCCAACGTCCGTGACCGCCTGCGCGAGGTCGCCAATCCCGACGGCGAGGTAGTCGGCGTCGGTGACTTCGAAGAGGCGATGCGCCTGATGCTGCTCGATACCGAGATCAACTACACCGGCGCTGCCGGCGAGGTCAACTTCGACGACCTCGGTGACGTCGTCACGCCCGTCGAGGTTTGGCAGTACGTCGACGGCGAGATCGTCTCCGTCGATGTCCGCACGGCTGACGAGATCCCCGCTGAGTAACCGCCGCAGCCTTGGCCGAGGCCACTGGCCGCTAGCCGGCTGAAGCCGGGAGCGAAGAACGGGCGCCGCCTGAAAGGGGCGCCCGATCTCATGCCGCTGGTAGGCGGCGTCGGCGTGTCGAGGGTCGCCGCTGGCCAGGTGTCCATATGCTGCCCCCGCTACCTCGGCTCTCAGTCGTTGGCCAACGACACTACCTTCTCCTCAGGCAGTATCCCTCGCGGCCGGTAGAGCACGATTACCAGCATCAGGATCGAGATGAGCAGGTAGCGGATGTACGGTCCGCGTTGCGGAAGGACAGGCGAGATCGCCGCGAGCGCCGGCCGCATGGCGTCGACGATGAAGCTGGTGCCGGTCCAGATCGCCCAGACCAACAGTGCCCCCAAGATCGCACCGCGGTTGTTGCCGCTGCCGCCGAGCATCAACATCACCCAGATGAGGAACGTGCCGTAGAGCGGGTCGAAGTGGCTGTAATCGATGGCCACGACGTAGTGCGCGTAGAGCGAGCCGCCGATGCCCATCACCACGGAGCCGACGACGAACGCCTGCATGCGGAAGCCGGCGACGTTCTTGCCGTTCATGGCCGCGGCGTCCTCGTCCTCGCGCACGGCGCGCAACACCCGTCCCCACGGCGAGCGGATCGCGCGCTCGAGCCCCTGGTAGACAAGGAACAGCACCAACGCGACGATCGCGACGTAGACGTAAGGGTAGTCACGCGGCGTGAGCATCGCGAAGAACTCGTTGACGAAGCCGGGCAGCGTCGAGCAGCCCCCGTCGACGAGGCAGTTGAGCGGCTGGGGGATGCCGCGCAAGGGCTGCGGGCCGTTTGCCAACCACCGCTCGTTCTGGAAGAAGAGCCGAGTAAGCTCGCCGATGCCGATGGTGGCGATGGCCAGATAGTCACCGCGCAGGCGTAACGTCGGCCCGCCGATGAGCAAAGCAAGCAGGCCCGACGCCAGTCCGGCGGCCAGGACGCCAACGACGAACGGCGCTCCGAGCCCGAACGCCTGCTGGGTGAACGCGGCCAGAGCCCCTTCAGGCATGTTGCTGGTAACCAATGCCGACGTGAAGGCGCCGACGGCGAAGAACGCGGCGATGCCGATGTTGAACAGGCCGGTGTAGCCCCACTGCACGTTGAGGCCGAGCGCGAGCACGGCGTAGACGCAGCCCATGAGGATGAAGGTGGTGAAGTACGAGAGCGAGCCGGGCTCCAGCACGAGGTTGAGGCCTCCGGCGAAAGCGAGCCCGATGACGATCGCAATGAGGTGCCGCAGCCAGGGGCTCATCTTGCCGATGACAGTAAGGGCCAGCAGGTAGAGTGGCACGGCCAACAAGACGCTGCGGGCGAGCAGCACCGGCTCCATCACGACCGCCTCCCGAGCAGGCCCTCCGGCCTTATCAGCAGGACCAGGATCATGACAAGGAACGCTGCGCCGGGGCCGTATGCGGGGTTCATGAAGGCGCCGCTTACCTGCCACACGATACCGATCGTGAACGCGCCGACCAGGGCGCCGTAGACGTTACCGATCGAGCCGAGGATGACCGAGGCGAAGAGCGGAAGCAGCAGCCACCAACCCATCTCCGGCCGCAGTTGGACGTCGAGCCCGTAGAGCATGCCACCCGCGCCGGCCAGAGCTCCGCCGATGAGCCAGGTCCACAGGACCACCCTCTCGGTGTCGATGCCGCTGATGCGGGCGAGGTCGAGGTTATCGGCGGTGGCGCGCATGGCCTTGCCGATCTTGGTGCGCTCGAGGAGCAGGTACATGAGCACGATAAGCGCGATCGCCAGCCCGAGGATGAACAGCTGGTCGGTTCTAATGCGGATGTCGGCGAAAAGCTCCATCGACGGCCTGATCTGGCCGGTGTAGAAGAACGTGAAGTCGGCGCCGAAGAGCATGTAGATCACGCTGCGCACGCCGAAGGCGAGCCCGAGGGCCGCCATTGCCATCATTATCGGCGGGCTGCGCCTGGCGCGCAGCCGACGGAACGTGATGCGGTCGAGGCCGTAGGTGATAAGGCCCATAAGCGGCATGACGATCACCAGCGCGACCAGGAACTCGTAGCCGAACGAGAGTCCGGCGACGCGCGGGCCGTGCGGCAAGATGCCGACGATGACGAAGCCTAGGTACGCGCCGAGCGTCATGAAGTCGCCGTGGGCGAAGTTGGACATCTTAAGCACGCCGTAGATGAGGGTGATGCCGACCGCACCGAGCGAGAGGATGCCGCCGAGCATCACGCCGCGCACCACCAGGCCGAGCATGCGCACGCCCGAGATGTCCTTGACGTCAGCGCCGATAACCACCGCGACGGCCACCAGTGCCAGGATCGCTAGAAGCGTCCAGCGGCTGCCGAGCAGCTTGCCGCTGCGGCGCCGCCAGCTGCGCCCGCGTGCTCTGGAGAGGCCTTGGTCAAAAACCGCCATCTCGCTAGCCTCCCAAGTAGAGCCGGGCGAATTCGGGGTCCTGCAGCAGCTCGGAGCCAGGGCCCTCGACCTGGTTCCGCCCCGTTGCCAACACGTAGCCGCGGTCGGCTAGCGCCAACGACCGCTTGGCGTTCTGCTCGACCATGAGGATGGCGACGCCGCTGGCGCTGACCTCGGCGACCTTCTCGAAGATCATGTCGACAAGCATCGGCGCCAGGCCGGCGGACGGCTCGTCGAGCATGAGGAGCTTCGGATCGAGCATCAGCGCTCGTCCCATGGCGACCATCTGCCGCTCCCCGCCCGACATCTTGCCGGCGCGCTGCCTGCGGCGCTCGGCCAGCCGCGGGAAAAGCTCGTAGACCCGCTCCTTGCGTTCATGGAGCGGCCCGTCGAGGATGAACGCCCCCATCTCGAGGTTCTCCTCGACGCTGAGGTTGGGGAAGACGTTGTCAACCTGAGGCACGTAGCACAAACCGAGCCGCACGATCTTGTCTGGCGCCATGCCGGAGATGTCCTTGCCCTCGAACTCGACGCTTCCCTGCCACGGCTTGAGCAGGCCGAACACTACCTTCATCACCGTCGACTTGCCGGCGCCGTTGGGTCCGACGATCGAGACGATCTCGTCCTTGCCGACGCTCAACGAGACGCCGCGCAGGACCTCCATCTCGCCGTAGCCGGCGACTACACCGTCAACCTTCAGCAACGGCACGTTGGCCTCCAAGGTACGCCTCGAGCACGCGGGGGTCGTTGCGCACGGCGCTGGGGCTGCCCTCGACGAGCTTGCTTCCTTGGCTCATGACGATAACCGGATCGCATAGGCCCATCACCAGCGGCATGTCGTGCTCGATGAGCAGGAACGTTATGCCTCGCTCCTTGTTCAGCTCGATTATCTTCTCGCGCAGCTTGACCATTAGCGTGGGGTTGACGCCGGCGGCCGGCTCGTCGAGCAGCACTATGGCCGGCTCGGCCATGAGCGTCCGCGCGAGCTCAAGCAACTTCTTCTGCCCGCCCGACATCGCGCCGGCCGGCTCGTTCTCGAGGTGGCCCAGCGCCACGTAGTCGAGCACCTCGCGGGCCTTCTGGCGCAGCTTGGCCTCCTGCCGCCACACGGCGCCCCGCCGCAGGATCGGGTTGTAGAAACGCTCCCCGAGTTGACCCGCGGGCACGAGCATGAGGTTCTCGAGCACGGTCATGCCCTTTTGCTCGCGCGGGATCTGGAAGGTGCGGCACATGCCCCTGGCGAAAAGCTGGTGAGGAGGCAGGCCCGTTACGTCCTCTCCGGCGAGCAGCACGGTGCCGGCGTCGGGTTGATGGAAGCCGGAGACGAGGCTGAACAACGTCGTCTTGCCCGCCCCGTTGGGACCGATGAGTCCGGTGATGGTGCCGGCCTTGACGTCGAAGCTGCAGCTGTTGACGGCCCGCAGCCCGCCGAAGTCCTTCACCAGACTACGGATGCTAAGGAGCACGTCGGCCGTATCCGCCTGAACCAAGACATTACCTCGCGTAAGGCGCCGCCTCGACTTCAGCGGCAGCCCCTCGCCCTCTGTGAGTGGCGCTCGGAACGAATGCTAACACCATCCTCAGGGGCGCTCAGGGTCGCGCTTTCCCTAGTCGCGCTCGTCCCCGCGCAGCATGTCTGCCCACCGCACGGTCTTCACCCGCGGCCGTCCCTGCACCTCACCCGCGCCGATCTCGGCGAGGTCGAGGTCGAACCACGCCTGTGAGCCGAACGGCTTCGCGCCACGCTGCGCGAGCAGCGCGTCGACGGCCTCCGGCCGCAGGGCGGCGGGCTCGCGGCCCGACAACTTGCCGGCATGGAAGTCCTCGAGGAGTGCGCTTACCGTCTCGATGGCGTCGGCCTTGTTGGTGCCGATGACGCCGCTCGGGCCGCGCTTTATCCAACCGGCGACGTAGCTCCCCGGCTTGGTTTGTCCGCCTGGGCCGAGCACCCGGCCGGCGCTGTTGGGGATGACGCCCCTGCGCTCGTCGAACGGCAGGCCGGGTAGCGCCGCGCCGCGGTAACCGACCGACCTCAAGACCAGCTGAGCCGGGATGGTTTCGAACTCTCCGGTTCCGCGGGCGCTAACCCGGCCGTCGTCGCCGGTAACCAGCTCGTTGCGCTCGAAACGCACGCCGCTCACGCGATCCGTGCCGATGATCGCCACCGGCGAGAGCATGAAGCGCAGCGCCACCGTGCGCGGCTTACCGATCTCGTGCTGCAGCGCGAAGTCGTTCATCACCTCGACGTTCTTGGCGGTGGTCACGTCGGCCGCCGCCGCGGCCGCGCTGGTGGGGGTGAGCACGAGCTCCGCAGCGTCGACCTCGATGTCGGCGTTGGCCAGTTCGCCCAGTTCACGCAGCTCCTTGGTCGTGAACTTCGCCTCCGCAGGCCCGCGCCGCCCGACCATCGTGATGCGCCGTACCCCGGAGTCTTCGAGAGCGGCGATGGCGTGATCGGCCATGTCGGTGGCGGCCAGCTCCTCATGGCTCTTGGCGAGGATGCGCGTGACGTCGATGGCGACGTTGCCCATGCCGATGACAACGACGTCGCTTGCGGCGAGGGGGAAGGTGGCGTCGCAGTAGTCGGGGTGGCCGTTGTACCAGGCGACGAACTCCGTCGCCGAGTGGCTCCCCGGCAGGTCCTCGCCGGGAAGGTCGAGGCGCCGGTCGGTGGCCGACCCGACCGCGTAGACCACCGCGTGGTAGTGCCGGGCGAGCTCTTCGTTGTCGATGTCGCGGCCGAAGGCGACGTTGCCAAGCAGCCGCGTGCGCGGGTCCTTGAGGGCGCGCTCGTAGAGCCTGGTTACTGACTTGATCTTCTGGTGATCGGGCGCCACGCCGAAGCGCACCAGTCCGTACGGCGTCGGCAGCCGGTCGAACAGGTCGACGGCGACGTCCTCATGCGCCTTCAACAGCGCCTCGGCGGTGTAGAAGCCGGCCGGTCCGGCGCCCACCACGGCCACGCGGAGCGGTGAGTCGGCAGTCGCGGGCGCTGCCTGGTTCTCGCTTGACATGCACCGGGTTTTACCACCTGACGGCCGGTGTAAGCTCTGCTCTCATGAGCAGCGGCGCGGTCATGGCAGAACGGACGGAACACTCTCAGCCGAGGGTGATGAAGTTCGGTGGCACGAGCGTCGGTGACCTTGACCGCATCCGCAAGGTGGCGAGCCGCGTCGAGCAGGCGGTTACGGCGGGGGAGAAGGTAGTGGTTACGGTCTCGGCCATGGGCCGCACCACCGACAGGCTGCTCGGCTTGGCGCGGGAGATCGCCCCACGGCCATCGCGGCGCGAGGTCGACGTGCTGCTGAGCACCGGTGAGCAGCAGACGATAGCCCTCCTGGCCCTCGCCCTACACGAGCGGGGCTTAAGCGCGCGGTCGTTCACCGGCGCTCAGGCCGGGTTCCTCACCGACGCCCAGCACGGCCATGCGCGCATCATCACCGTCGACCCGCAGCGCGTAAGGG
>DASROV010000382.1:0-3159 GCA_035646755.1 Trueperaceae bacterium
CCGATGCCCAGGTGCGGGCACCGTTCGCCGGCACTGTCGCCCAACTCAACGTCGAACAGGGCGAGTTCATCGCGGCCGGCTCGCCGGCGTTCAGGCTGGTCGACGACCAGCAACAACTCGCCCGCTTCAGCGTGCCTCCCCAGGACGCGCAGGCGCTGCTGGCCACGGGGCTTATCCACATCCCGTTCGGCGGCCTCGACTACGCCGCCCAAGTCGCGGACTCCAGCATCGTGCCGGGGCAGGGCCGCCTGGTCGAGATGACGGCCCTCATCTACCCGTCTCGGACACGCATCCCCAACGGCGCCGTCACGCCTATGCGCTACGAGGTACCGCTCGCCGAAGGCGTGACGGTCCCGCTCAGCGCCGTGCGCTACGCAGCCGCCGAGACGCTGGTGTTCGTGGTCGAGGACGGTAAGGCAGTGTCGCGCCACGTCGTAGTGCTGGCTGAGGGCGGGGGCCTGGCCGTCGTCGAAGGCGTCGAAGCTGGCGCCACGGTGATCGACCCGCTCCCGGCCGATCTGATCGCGGGCGCCGCCGTCACGGTGATCGGCGAGGCAGCCCGTCCGTGACCAAGCTCATCAAGTTCTTCGTCGACAACTATGTCCTCACCATCAGCGCCTTCGGGGCCTTGATGCTGTTCGGAGCGATAACGCTTATCGACATTGGCGTCGACCTCATGCCGCCCATCGAAGTGCCCGTGGTGGCGGTGAGCACCACCTACCCCGGCGCCGGTCCCGAGGAGGTGAGCCGCCAGCTCGGCGAACGCATCGAGGGCGCCCTTACCACGCTCCCGGGGGTCACTTCTGTCTCGAGCATCGCGATGGAGAACGTCAGCTTCGTCATCGCGCAGTTCTCGGCCGGCGTCGACGTCGACCAGGCAGCTATCGACGTGAGCCAGCGCGTCAACGCGATCGTCGGGCAACTACCCGTAGACGCCAGTCGTCCCGCCGTGCAGAAGTTCGACCCCAACGACCAGGCCATCCTCAACGTCGCCTTGTCGGCGCCGGGCCGCGACCTCGCGGCGGTCCAGGCGTACGCCGAGTACGATCTGCAGGCACCGCTGCTGCGCGTCGCCGGCGTCGCCGACGTGACCGTCATCGGGCCAGCGGAGCGGCAGATCCAGGTGGTCGTCGACCCAGCCAGCTTGAGCTCGTTCGGACTAACGCCTCAGGCGGTCGCCGGCGCCATTCGGGCCGCCGCCGTCGACGTCCCCGCCGGCAACGTGATCGTCGCCGACCAGCGCATCCTGATAGCCGGCCGGGCCACTCCCGCCACGCTCCAGGAGGTCGAGGGCATAAGGGTCGACTCGAGCCGCGGCATCCGGGTGGCGGACGTGGCGGTAGTGCGCGACGGCAGCTCGGACGTCACCTCCTACACCCGCATCGACGGAGAGCCGGCAGTGCTGCTGGAGATTAGGAAGGTGTCAGGCAGCAATTCGGTGAACGTCGCGCGCGGCGTTCGCGAAGCCTTGGCCGACATCGACCTGCCCGACGGCTACGAAGCCGTCATCGTGGGCGACACCACCGAGTTCGTCGAGAACACCGTCAACGACACGCTTGTCGAGATGGGCCTCGCCGCGCTCGCGGTCTCGTTCATCGTGCTGTTGTTCGTCGGCCGCCTTGGCACCGTCTTCGCGGTGGTGCTCGCCATCCCCGTTTCGGTGGCCGGCACGCTTGTCGTCTTCTCGCTGCTCGGCTTCACGTTCAACATCGTGACGTTGCTCGCCATCACGGTGTCGATCGGACTTGTCGTCGATGACGCGATCGTAGTGGCCGAGAGCATCGACCGCTACCGCCAGCGAGGCTACCCACTGAAGGAGGCGGTGCTGAAGGGCGCAGGGTCGGTGTCAACCGCAGTGCTGGCGGCGACCTTGTCGCTCGAGGCGGTGTTCCTGCCGATATCGTTCCTGCCCGGCATCGTCGGCGAGTTCTTCTCGCAGTTCGGCATCACGTTGGCCGCCGCGATCGGCTTCTCGTACCTGGAGGCGATGTTCTTCCTCACGGTGCGACTTGCCCTCTCACCCGACCCGCTGCCGCCGAGCTGGAGCGACCTCGCGGCCGCGCCCGGCAAGCTCCGCGGTGACCTTCACTGGCTGCTGGCCAGCGCCCGCAAGCCGTTCACCTGGCTGGCCGTGCTGGCTGCCGCCGCGCTCCTGTGGGTGACCCTCGGCCCGGCCTACGCGCTGCTCGTAGTGCTCGCCCCTGTCGCCGCGTACCTTGTGCGTTACCTCGGCCGCATCGTGCTCAACTTCGTTGGCGCCATCGCCCGCAGCCTCCACCAGGCGACCGACGCCGCCACGACCTGGGTGCGCGAGCGGTACGTGAGCTCGCTCGACTTCCTGCTCAAGCGCTCGTGGTTGGTCCTTGGCGCCGCGGCGTTGATGTTCGCCAGCGTCTTCGTGATCTTCCCGAGCATAGGGTTCAACTTCATCCCGCGCATGGACTCCGGCCAGCTCGTAGCCACCCTCCAGCTGCCGGCTGGGACCAGTCTCGAGCGGACCAACCAAGCCGCCAGCGCCATCGAAGCGCAGCTTCGCCAGCATCCGTTCACTGCGTTGGTGCAGGTGCAGGTGGGAGCCGGCTCGTTACTCGGCGAGGCGAATTCGAGCACGGCCAGCTTCATCGTCGAACTCGTCAACAAGCAGGAGCGCGAGCTATCAACCGACGAGCTTGGCCTGGAACTGCAAGCTGAGTTGGCCGAAGTCCTCGCTCCCTTTCCAGCTGCCGAGATATCGGTGAGTAACGC
Source organism: Trueperaceae bacterium (assembly GCA_035646755.1). GTDB lineage: Bacteria > Deinococcota > Deinococci > Deinococcales > Trueperaceae > DASRWD01. The sequence continues at coordinate 2,746 of DASROV010000382.1, forward strand.
CAGCGAGGCGTTCGTCGGCGGCATCTCCACCGGGTTCAGCGTGGCGCTCAGCGGCAACGACTACGAACTGCTGCGCGAGCGTGCTGCCGAAGCCGCCCTCGTACTTGAGGGCATGCCCGAGCTGCTAAACGTGGAGAGCAATCTTGCCGATGCAACGACGGAACGCGTGTTCGAGATCGACGCCGCGAACCTCGATGGCACGGGGCTCACCATCGCCGACGTCTACGCCGCGCTACGCTCCTACAACGTCGCCAGCGAGGCCGGTCGCTTCCGCGACGGCGCGGTTGACCTGCCGATAGTGGTGTCTACCGACCCGCGGGCGACGGCCTCCGAACAGCGCCTGCTCAGCCTGCCGGTCTACGCGCCCGCGCTGCGCATGGACCTGCCGCTCGGTTCGCTTGGTCGGTTCGAGAC
>DASROV010000383.1:0-10258 GCA_035646755.1 Trueperaceae bacterium
GAGGTGTCGTCTACGACTATTACCTCCCGCGTGGGCCCGGGCTGCTCGCGAAGCGTGACCAGTAGCTTGTCGAGCAGCCCGCGCCGCCGGTGCGTGGGGACGATCACGCTGAACTCGGGCGGTCGCCCGCTCGGGCGCTCACACATTCAGAACAGCTCGTCGACCTTCACCGGCTCAGTGGGCTCGACGTACTGCGTGTCCATCTGCGCCAGTTGAAGCTTGCCCGAGATGTCGTCGTTGACGCCGTGCCAGTAGGTGTAGGCCTCGAGCACCCAGATACCCGACTCACGCGTGCCGTTGCCCGAGCCCTTAACGCCGCCGAACGGCATGTGCGCCTCGGCGCCGACGGTCGTGTTGTTGATCGAGGACATGCCGGCCTCGATGCGCTCCTTGAAGGCGTGCGCCCATTCGCGGTCGTTCGTGTAGATGGCGCTGGACAGGCCGTAGTCGACCGCGTTCGCCGCCTGGAGGGCCCCGTCGATGCCGTCAACCTTAACCAGGTTGATGGTCGGTCCGAAGACCTCCGTCTGAAACAGCTTCATGCCCGGCTCGACGCCCTCCCAGACGGTCGGCCAACCGAAGTAGGCGGCCTGCGGGTCGCCGACGAAGCCGGAAGGCACGTTACCCGGCTCGATGCGGCCTTTGCCGTAAAGCAGCGTGGCGCCGTCCTCGGAGCCCCAGTCGTAATGCTTGGCCCAGTTGTCGTAGAAGCGCTTGTTGATGAACGGTCCGTAGAGCACACCGTCGTGCTCGTTGGGGTCGCCGATCTTGAGCTCCTCAACCTGGTTCATGAAGCGCTGTTTGAACTCGTCGTAGATCGGGGCGTCGACGATGATGTTGCCCGCCGAGGTGCAGCGCTGGCCGCCGGTGCCAAACGCCGAGAAGATGGCGCCCTGCACCGCGTTGTCGAGGTCGGCGTCACGCATGACGATGAGCGGGTTCTTGCCGCCGAGTTCGAGCGTGGGGTGTAGCAGGTTGCGGCCGGCGACCGCGCCGATCTCCCGCCCGACCTTGGTGCTACCGGTGAAGGCGAACTTGTGAAGCAGACCTTCGTCCATCATCTCGACCAGGTACGAGCCGGCCGCATCGGCGCCGCCGCCGAACACGACGTTGAGCACGCCCGTTGGCACGCCGGCCTCCTCGATGAGCTTGGCGAAGGCGTAAGCGACGGCTGGCGCGTCTTCACTGGGCTTCCAGACGATTGTGTTGCCCGTGAGCAGGGCGGGGATTATCTTCCAGGCCGGCACGGCGATCGGGAAGTTGCCCGCCGTGACGATGCCGACGACGCCGAGCGGGCGCCGGTAGGTGGTCAGCTCCTTGTTCGGCATCTCGGACGGCACCGTCTGCCCGTAGAGCCTGCGACCCTCCGACTGGAAGAAGTGGCAGGTGTCGATGGCCTCCTGCACGCTGCCGCGAGCCTCCTTGAGGGTCTTGCCCATCTCGCGGGTTACCAGCCGACTTAGCGACTCCTTCTCGCGTTCCAGCGCCTTGCCGATGCTGCCTACGAGCTGGCCGCGGATCGGGGCGGGTGTCTTCGACCAGGTCTTGAAGGCATCGCGGGCGACCTCGCAAGCCTCGCGCACCTGTTCCTTGGTGGCCTCCGGGAACAAACCGACGACATCTTCAAGGCGGCTGGAGTTACGCGACTCGAAGCTGCTCGGGCTCGTCTCGCTCCTGCCGCCGATGAGGTTGGCGAAGGTCTTGGGGGTAACGGCGCCGGCTGCCGGCGCCTTGGTTGCTTCGGTCATGTTGCCTCCATCTTGTTCACGTCAGGATCGTTCGTTCACAGTCAGGGTTCGCTCGAGAACGCAGTTCAAGTCAGTGACAGGGTAACCCTCGAGATCACGCATCGTCGTTGCTGAGTGAAGCATCAAGCGACGGCAGGGTCACGACCACACGAGCGCCCTCCCCCACCTCGGAACGCAACTCCACCGCGCCGCCGTGAGCTTCGACGATCGACTTCACGACAGCGAGACCGAGCCCGTGGCCGCGGCCGTCCGGCCGGGTAGTGAAGTTGCGTTCGAACGCTCTGCGCGCCACTTCAGGTTCCATTCCTGGGCCGTCGTCGAGGACGTCAAGTGTCACATTAGCCGGCAGAGTGTCGACGCGCACCACCACGCCTTCACCGCTGCCGGCCGCTTGGACGGCGTTGCGGATGAGGTTCCTCACTACCTGCGCCAGCCTGATCTCGCTACCGAGCACCTGAGCAGCGCCCACCGTCTGGACCGCCACGCCCTGGTACTCGGCCGCCACGCGCTGAGCGATGCCGGCTAGCGAGACGACCTCGAGGTCGACCGGAAGGTTCAACTCGCCGCGGGCCAGGGTGAGGAGGTCGCGCGAGGTGTGGAGCAGCTCGCGCGCGGCCTCGTGCGCGGCGTGTAGACGCGGGTCGTCGTCGCGCTGCGCAAGCGCCTCCAGCTGGCCGGCGACAACCGTGAGCGGCGCGGCCAGCTCGTGCGCGACCGCGGCCAGGGCCTCGCGCTCTTCGACCTTTCGCAGCCGTATCGCCTCCACGGCCCGGTGAAGCGCCGAGGCCACGCGGCCCACCTCGTCGTCGCGGGCGACCTCAAGGTCCATGACCGGCTCGATGGGGTCGAGCTCGTCGGCTCGTTGAGCGAGCCTGGCGAGCGGTCTTAGCTCGCGTCCGACCAACAGCAGGCTTACCGTCAACGTGATCGCGGCGATGGCCAATCCGGCGACGAGCAACGCCGAGCGCAGGTTGGCCCGCGTCTGAAGTGCGTCCTCCACGTCATAGGCCAGCCGCACGGTCCCGATCACCGGGCCGCCGGCCAGTCGCCATGGGGTTGACCCCACCAGTACCGGCCGCTCCGCATAGGTGGTCATCGTCGGCTCTACCTGAAGGGGAATGGGCGGTTCGTCGGGGCCCGGGATCACGACCGCGCCAGCGGCCGTGACGAACTGCAAGCTGAGCTTCCCGACGGCTTCATCAAGCAACTGTTCACCGACGCCGCCCTCGGCCAGCAGGCGCTCGACGCGGTCGAGCTCCCTATCGAGAAGTGCCTGCAGTTCAGCCAACTGTTGGCGCTCGAACAGGGCATCGGCCATTATCGCCACCGCCAGCAGCGCGACGACGAGCGAAACCGTAAGTAGGATACCCAACCGCAGCCTTAGCAGAACTCCGCCTAAACGATGATGTAGCCGCGGTTGCGCACGGTCCGGATGACGTTCTCGAGGCCCAACTCCTTGAGGCGGCGCCTGAGGTTGTGGACGAACACCTCGACCGTGTTCGATTCGGGTAGGTCACCGCCGTAGAGAGAACGCTCGAGGTCGTCCTGGGTGATCAGACGGCCGCGGTACTTGAGCAGCAGATGCAGAACGGCGAACTCGCGCTCCGGAAGGAGCACAACCTGGTCTCCGACGCGGCAGCTCGAGTTGGCGGGATCCAGCTCGAGCTTTTCGTAGCGCAGGATCTCGGCGCCGCCGCGCTCGCGAAGCCTCACGTGGATGCGAGCCAACAGCTCCTGCACGCTAAACGGTTTGGTCAGGTAGTCGCTGGCGCCGGCGTAGAGCCCGGCCACGCGGCTATCGACGTCGGCCCGCGCCGTGAGCATCAACACCGCGACCGAGTCACGCGAGCGCTCATCACGAGCCAGCTCCTCGGCCAACTCGAGCCCGTCGCCGTCGGGTAGGTTCCTGTCGAGTATGACCAGGTCGAAATCGTGTTCGGCAAGCAACTCGCGGGCGCTACCGAGGTCTGGAGCCAGGTGCACGCCGTGACCGGCAAGGCGGAGCTGCTCTTCTAGCAGCAGAGCGAGCCTGGTGTCGTCCTCGACGACCAGTAGTCGTGCGCCGGCGCCAGGCGAGCGAGGTTGTCCTGGCGTACCAGACAGCGGCCTCACGCGGAACGGCCGTCAGTCGTCATCGTCGGGGGCGTCATCGCCAGCGGCGTCATCGTCGCCATCTGCGTCGTCACCGTCATCGTCGCCGTCATCATCGCCGTCATCATCGTCGCCGTCATCATCATCGGGCCGGTCGTTCGGTGGGTCCTCGACGGGCGCCCCCGCTGCCGCATCCGGCTCGAGCCGCTCCAGTCGCAAGGTCAAGCCGAAGTCGGCCACCAGCTCCTTCAACTGGACCTGTCCACCGCCATCGAGCGAGATGCGGAACGAGTCACCGAACCATTCGCGGCCGACGAACCGTTTCACTTGCCCGTCGCTGAGCACGACCAGCAGCACGAAATCGCCGACACGCTCGCTGACCGTCAAACGCAGGACGCTGTCCACGACGCTGCCGCGGCCAACGATGCGCGAACCCCCTGCATCGAGCATGACGAACTCCGTGCCCTCGGCCACAACGGGGAAGGGCGTAGTCACCGCATCAGTTTGTGCACCTGGTTGAGCTGCGGCTAGCGGCGAGAGCAGTAGTGCCGTCCAGATCGCGGCAGTCAGTTGCATGTGTCTGAGGTTCATCGGTGTCCTTTGGCGTCGATGGTATCGCTCTCGGAGCGACCTGACGGTCGTGGCCCGCTCCAGCGACCGTGGCCGGCACCGCTGAGGGCACCGGCCGGAAAGGCGATCAGGCTTGCGGCGGCAGCGACTCAGTCGTCGTCGCCATCATCATCGCCGTCGTCATCGTCCCGAGCGTCGTCGTCATCGTCGCGGTCGTCGTCATCAGGATCGTCGTCAGCGCGATCGTCGTCAGCGCCGTTGTCGTCATCGCGGTCGTCGTCGTCCCGGTCGTCGTCGCGATCATCATCGTCATCGCGATCATCATCGTCGTCCCGGTCGTCGTCAGCGAGCCCGTCGAAACTGTCGTCGTAGTCGAAGTCGTACTCCTTGCCGGACTGGCGCACGAACTCGCGCAACTCGATTACGTCGTTGCCGTCAACTATCAGCAGTTCGCCATCGGAGGCGAAGAGCACCTCATAGTTGACCATCTCCCCGCCCGGCAACTCGACACTCAAGGTGGCGAAGCCCGCGGAGCCGTTGAGCAGGTCTATCTCGACTTCGCCGCTCTCCACGTGACCGCGGCCGATCAGCTTGCCTGACTCGTCGTGGACGGTGAGCCTGGCGCCACCGGGAAGTTCGAAGGCGAACACGGGCATGGCCATGGCGAGGGCCATGGTGGCTATTAGCAACTTGGTGAAGAAGCGGTTTCTTTTCATCTGCGTTCCTCCTCCTACGGAGTTTCGCGCGAGCTGCTTAAGCGACCCTGAGGCCTGGCTGAAGCGAAACTTAAGGGGCAGTAACGACGCTTGCCACTCTGACTACTTCCCGGCGAGCGATTCCGGAGTTATGCTGCCACGAACCTTTAAGCCGGTCCGGAGAGGCCGGGAAGGAGACCAAATTGGCACCTGAAGACGCCGCCGAACAGCTGACGTACAAGTCGACGATCATGTCCGTCGAGGACATCGACAGGGCCCTGAAGCGCATCGCACACGAGATCATCGAGCGCAACAAGGGTGGGGCCGACCTCGCCGTGGTCGGCATCCACACGCGCGGAGTGCCGTTGGCGGAGCGGCTGTCACGCCTCGTCGAAGAGTACGAAGGCACGAAGCCGCCCGTCGGCAAGCTCGACATCACCCTCTACCGCGACGACCTCACCGAGATCGCCTTGCAGCCCGTGGTCAAACGCACCGAGGTCGACTTCGACGTCCACGGCCTGCGCATCGTGCTCGTCGACGACGTCCTCTACACCGGTCGCACCGCGAGGGCCGCGCTCGACGCGCTCATCGACATGGGCAGGCCCGCCTCGATCCAGTACGCGGTGCTCGTCGACCGCGGGCACCGCGAGCTCCCGATCCGAGCGGACTACGTCGGCAAGAACGTGCCTACCAGCGCCTCCGAGGTCGTGCACGTGCGGCTCCAGGCGGTCGACGACAGCGAGCAGGTCGAGTTGTGGGAACGGCAGCGGCCGTGAGCACTGCGGCGGTAACGCAGGAAACCAGCCCCGTTAGTACAACGCCCAAGCCGGCCAGGCACACTCGCCGTCACCTCATCGACTTCCAGGGATGGCAGCCCGATGAGCTGATGGCCCTGCTCGACACGGCCGATGTCATGGCGCAGGTGCTGACGCGGACGATAAAGAAGGTTCCGGCGTTGCAGGGGTTCACTGTGGCTACGCTGTTCTTCGAGGACAGCACGCGCACCAGGCTAAGTTTCGAGCGCGCGGCGCGGGCCCAGAGCGCTGACGTAATCGCCTTCGCCGCCGGCTCTTCGAGCCTCAAGAAGGGCGAAGGCATCAAGGACACGCTGCGGACGCTCGAGCAGTTGCAGGCCGACCTCTACGTCGTGCGGCATCCCGCGGCGGGCGTGCCACGACAGCTGACGCGCTGGACCGATGCGGCGGTAGTCAACGCCGGCGACGGGCGCCATGCCCATCCCACCCAGGCGCTGTTGGACGCTTACACCTTCCGGTCCGCCCTCGCTATCAAGCCCCCCGAGGGCGCGCCGCTCGCGCCGTTCACTGGACGACGGCTGGCCATCGTCGGGGATATCGAGCATTCGCGGGTCGCGCGCTCCAACGTCGAGCTGTTCACGAAGCTCGGCGCCGAGGTCGTCCTCTGCGGCCCGGCCACCTTGTTGCCTCGGGAACTTGCCCAGCTCCCCGGCGTCACAATCACCCACTCTCTCGAGGCCGCAGTGGAGGGTGCCGACGCGGTTATGGCCTTGCGCCTGCAACGCGAGCGCATGAGCTCGGCGCTGTTGCCATCTGAGGCCGAGTACGTGGCCCGCTACCAGCTGACCGAGAGAGCCATGAGGCTGGCCAAGGATCACGCGATCGTCATGCATCCGGGGCCTATCAACCGCGACGTCGAGATCTCGTCCGATCTGGCCGACGGCCCCCGTAGCGTCATCGAGCAGCAGGTGGCCAACGGCGTGAGCGTGCGCATGGCAGTCCTCTACACGCTCTTGGTAGGCAAGCGATGAGCCGCGTGGTCGTGCGCGGCGGAGACCTGCGCGACGGAGCCGGCCATCACGGCCGGCACGACCTCTACCTGCTCGACGGGACGATCGAGGGTCTCGACCTCGGCGGCCGCGTCGACCTCGAGGTCGACGCCGAAGGCAAGCTGGTGACGCCGGCCTTCCTCGACCTCCACGCGCACCTGCGCGACCCTGGTCAGGAGGTGAAGGAGGACTTGGCAAGCGGGCTTGCGGCCGCCGCCGCCGGCGGCTTCGGCACGGTGGTCAGCATGGCCAACACCGCGCCGGTGGTCGACGACCCCGGCATCGTCGCCGACCTGGTTTCACGCTCGAGGGCCATCGGTAAGGCGCGGCTACGGCCGGCGGCGGCCTTGAGCCGCGGTATGCGGGGCGAGCAGCTCACCGACCTTTCAGCGCTCAAGCGGGCCGGCGCCGTCATGATCACCGATGACGGCGTGCCCGTCGCCGATGGTCGCCTCATGCGCAGCGCCTGTGAGTACGCCGCCGAGCTCGGCCTGGTCGTCCAGACCCACTCCGAAGACCCCTCGTTGCGTGCCGATGGCGTGATGAACGAGGGCGTCGTGAGTCAGCGCCTGGGCCTGCCGGGCAACCCTGACGCGGCCGAAGCCGTGATGTTGTTCCGCGACGGCGAGGTCGCGCGCCTAACGGGCGCCAGGGTCCACCTCGCCCACGTCAGCTCGCGCCGCGGACTGGAAGTGGCGGCCTGGCTGAAGGCGAGTGGGGCGCCCGTCAGCGTCGAGGTCACTCCCCATCACTTGACCTTGGACGACGAGGCCCTCGAGGGTTTCGATCCGCTCTACAAGGTCGCGCCGCCGTTGCGGACGCGGGCCGACGTCGACCACCTCAGGCGTGCGTTGGCCACCCCCGTCATCGACTCGATAGGCACCGATCACGCGCCCCACACCCTGGCCGAGAAACAGCGCGACATGCTCAGCGCGCCCTTCGGGATCGGCAACATCGAGGTGGCCTTCCCGCTGCTCTACACCGAGCTCGTCGCTGCGGGTGTCCTGCCGCTTGAGCGCCTGCTGTGGCTGCTTCAGGACGGGCCCGCCAGGGTTATGGGTTGGGGCGCCCCACGCCTCGACTCTGGCCACCCCGCCGACGTCGTCGTCATCGACCTCGAGGCGGTGGCCGCGGTGGACGGTGGGAAGTTCGCCAGCAAGGCCAAGCACACGCCTTGGCAGGGCGCGGAGTTGTCGGGATGGCCCGTGGCCACGCTGGTGAGAGGCGAGCTGGCGTTCACACGCTGAGCGCCTGGGAGGCGCGAAGCTTGGGAGCTTTGCCTACGCCTGCTTGGCAAGAGGCTCACCGTACATGCCCTCGCCGCCGTTGACCCATATAGTGGCTTCATGACGGCAAGCGTGGACTCCCGGCAGCCGGCGCTAGCTCACCCCAACGGTGACGCGGCGCTGCTGACTTCGCGGGCACCGGCGAAGCTCCCCACCGGCACGCTGCCAACCGTTGGCTTAAGTGCCCACCCGCAGGCAAGCGGGGCGGCGCGGCGCTCGCTTGGCAAGGGCGAGTTGCTCTACCTCCAGGGTGACTCCGCCACGACCGCATTCTTCGTCGAGTCGGGCCTGCTGAAGCTGTCGATAGTGGCTCGGCCGGGCCGTGAACGGATAGTGGGGCTCGCCGGCCCTGGCGACCTCATCGGCGCGCACACCCAAGGTCAGAGCCGCTTCCTCGATAGCGCCTCCGCACTAAGTCAGGACGTCACCGTCGTCAAGCTCGACGTCGGTGGGAGCCCCCACGCCGAACTCGGCGCTGAGATCCGTTACCTGCTCGGCGAGGCCGCCTACCGGCACCTCGAGCGCCTCACCCACCAACTCGAAGATGCCGAGGTGCCGGTCCCGGCCAGGGTCGCCCGGACCTTCCTGCGCCTCGCCGAGCGCTTCGGTCAGGATGGCTTCGAATCGAACAGCTACGAATCGAACAGCTACGAATCGTACCAAGCTGGCGACAACCCTGGCCGCGGCGCCGTGAGGCTGACGTTACCCCTCACCCACGACACCCTGGCCGCGATGGTAGGGGCCGCGCGCGAGACGACGAGCACCACCGTCGAGCAGCTACGCAGGTTGGGCCTTGTCACTGGCACTCGCGGGCGTTACGTCGTGCAGACGCAAGCCTTGCAGGCGTTCGCCAGCCAGGCCGCTTTCGGCTGAGCCGCGCTCTTCTACAGGTCCCGTCGCAGGTTCGGTAAGTCGAGGGCAAGTTGCGGCACGTCGTCGGTGCCGTAGATCCTGCGCAGCATCCCGTCACGATCGACAACGGCCACGACGTCGGTGTGCATCAGTTGGTGATCGGCGGCCACGCCGGCATAGCCGACGAAGAACGTCCTCGCCGCAGTCGCCACCTGTTGGTTGGAGCCAGTAAGGCCAATGAACTCGGGGTGGAAGCGTGCGACGAAGTCGCCGATGACATCGGGAGTGTCGAACTCGGGATCGACGGTTACCATCACGACGTTGACGTCGTCAGGGGTGCCGGCGTCTTCGTACGCGCGCGAGAGCTGGGCGAGCGTGAGCGGACAAACGTCCGGGCACCTGGTGTAGCCGAAGAAGACCAGGGTCAGCTCACCGGCGAAGTCGCCCGCGAGGTCGGCAGGCTCTCCGTTGCGGTCGACGAGCTCGAGGCCCCTTACTGGCACTGGGTTCGTGAGCGCCGTGCCGGCCGGTTCGGGCGTGGGCCGCAGCATCACGCCGAGGCCGTAAGCGCCGGCGCCGGCGACGATGGCAAGGACGAGGTAGAGCGTGTAGCGAGCGCCACGGGTCACGAACTCAAGTATAGGCTCGCTGCCGTGGCGAGTCCGGTTCCCTAGGGCTCGAAAAGTTCGAAGAACGCCGAGCTCACGGCGGGATCGAAGTGGCTCCCCGCGCCACTGCGGATATGCGCCCTGGCGGCCTTCGGCGTCCAGGCGTCGCGGTACGGCCGGTCGGAGGTAAGCGCGTCGTAGACGTCGACCACAGCGAAGATCCGCGCCGACATCGGTATCTGGTCGCCCTTGAGGCCACGAGGATAGCCGGTTCCGTCCCAGCGTTCATGGTGGCAGTACGGGATGTCGATGGCGGGACGGAGGAACTCAATCGGTGACAGCAGCTCGTACGCGTACACCGGGTGCTGCTTCATGACGTCGAACTCGTGTGCGGTGAGCGGCCCCCTCTTGAGAAGGATCTCGTCGGGGATACCCATCTTGCCGATGTCGTGCAGCAGCGCGCCGCGTTGGATGTGCACCAGGTCGTCCGCGCCCACGCCCAACCGCCTGGCCAGCTTGACGGTCATCTCGGTGACGCGCTTGCTGTGGCCCGCGGTGTCCTCGTCCTTGAGGTCGAGCGCGTTAGCCCAGCCCTCGATGGTGC
>DASROV010000384.1:0-3362 GCA_035646755.1 Trueperaceae bacterium
CCGCCGGGCCCGGAAGCCGATCAACCGCTCGTGACAGCAACCGGCGGAGCGCGACCGCGGCGCTGGCGTCGACGCCGGTCACCCGTCTGAAGTCGAGGATCACGGCGCTTAAGCGGCCTTCCTCCTGGCGCTTCTGGATGCGCTCGAGCACCGCGTTGGCGGTGCCGAAGAAGAGGAACCCCTGTAGCTGGAGTATCAAGACGTCCTTGCCAGCTTCCGCAACCACCCGACGCTCCTCCGGGTCGCGGCGCACGCGGCTGTGCAGTTCGGCCCCGCTGAGTGCGTGCCTCACGGCATCGACACGGCTGTAGTTGACGACGAACAACACGACGGTGAGGAATAGCCCGAGGGCGACCCCTGCCAAGAACCCGGCCACGCCGACCAGGACGACGATGACCACCACGACGGCGTACTCCATGTTGGTCAAACGCCGGTACTCCTCGACCAGCCAGCTGTAGAGGAAGTCCATGCCGAGGAAGGCCACGAGACCGCCGATCAAGAACGTCGGCACGAAGTCGAGCAACCCGGCTCCGAACTGAAGCGCCACGGCGACGACGACAAGCGCGATGACGATGGGCGCCCGCCCGCCGGTGCCGGCACGCGCGTTGAGAGCGGTTAGCGACAGGCTGTGGTAGCCGACCTGCCCGCCTAGCGTGCCCGCCAGGAGGTTGCCGAGACCAGTGGTACGCAGCTCCTGGTTGAGGTCGACGCGCCGGTCGTAGGTCATCTCGATGGCGGTGGAACTTAGCAGCACCGCAAGCAGCGAGATGCCGGCGATCGTCAGTGCTGTCGGCAGTTGGGCCATCACCACCGGCCAGTGCACTAGGGCCAGGTCGGCAGGGGCGAGACCCTGCGCCAGGTCGGCCTCCGGGAATGGACCGAGCAGGTAGCCGTTAGCGCGCCAGCCGTCGAGGTCGCCGCCGCCGGCGAAGGCGATCACATAGAAGATCGCGCCGGCCCCGACCACCGCTGCGGGCCAAATCAGGTAGTGCTGCACCGCGCGGCTAAGGTACAGCAGCAGCGCGGCGAAAGCCATGCCGGGCAGCCAGTTGGCAGTCGACCCGGCCCGCAGCAGCTCAGATAGTGAGCCGTTCCCGCTGGTCATCACCGACAGGCCGCCGCTGAACAGCAGCCAGCCGGTGCCGGCCATGAAGCCACCGATCACGGGAAAGGGCAGATAACGAACCATGCGCCCGAGCCGGAACAGGCCGAAGAGCAACAAAACCGCTCCGGTGACCAGCGTGGTGAGTGCGACCGTGACGGCCACGGTCATGAAGATAGGCAACGTGTCGCCGGCGAGAGCAGCGTCGCTGGCTCCGCCACCCGCCACTACGCCCGCCACGATGCCGGTCGCGGCGCCCGCCAAGATGGCTGCGGGTGCATCCTGCATATGGATCACGACGCCAGGATGCGAGCCCATGATCACGGCGAGTAGGCCCACGGCCAGGGTTCCGAAGAGCGCCAAGCCGATGGCGCGGTCGAGGTGCTCGGGGAGCAACGCGCCGTAGATCAGCGTCGCCAACGAGATCGCGAACGTGACTATCAAGCCGCCGAGCACGACGCCGATGATCAGGTTGGGAATTAGCTCGGCCGGTCGCAGAGCGGCCCACCACCGCTTGCGCGAGGTGGGCCGCTCAAGTTCGGAGACGTCGGAGCTAGGTGGCACTCTTGGGCATGCCCGCGAAGCCTACCGGCTCAATCTGTTGCGCACAAGGCGCTGACGGCGTCGGGGCCGCCGTTGGTGAAAGCGGGTACGAGTGGTAATCCATCGAGGTCCGTCGTCGCCAGTGCCGGCGCGGAAATCGGATTGGTGCTCAGGTCACCTGGGTCGCAATCACGGGTCATGCCGACCAGGTCGAGGGCCGTGAACAGGCTAGTGACTGGCGCCGCGAAGGACGTGCCGGCGGAGACGATCGTCTGGTCGCTCGTCTGCGCCAACTTGAACAGGGCGCCGGGTGCCAACACCGTCGCGGCGTTCGAGAAATCGGAACGCGCCGACGAGTATGCTTCGCCGTCCACGTCGAGCGAGCCGACGCTTATCACTGTCGGCAGGGCAGCGGGGTAGAGGGCGTAATCGTTGCCGAAGTTGCCGGAGGACGCCACGTGCACGAGGCTCTGGACTACCGGTAGTTTCATGCTCGCGGTCTTGCCGTCGCAGCGTTGGAGACCGCCGTCGAGGCTAGGGAGCGGGCAGTCGAGGTAGGCGAAGAACGGATCGGTGCTCAACTCCAGGGGGGTCGATACCAGCAGGCCAAGCTCGTCGAGGTACTGCGGAGCGATTTCGTTGACCTCCAGAAGCGCCTGGACGTACTCCTCGAACGTAGCGATGTCGCTGGTGCTTGGAGCGGTCACCGCCGAGAAGTCATCTTGGACCGTACACGGCACTATGGCGAAGCTCATGTTGACGACGAAGTGCGTGATCTTCTCGGCGGCGGTCATCGCCGCGATTGCATCGCGGATCTTGGTCGCCAATTGGTCGGTGTCGAGGTCGTGGGCGTCCACTGGCTGGAGGAGCAGGCGAGCGTTGCGGGGCGCTTGGAACTTGACGTACGGCGGGTTGTTCGTGTGGGGACTGGAGCTCGTCGAGCCGCGGTCGCCTAGAACCGCACTGGCCAGCTCCCGGATCTGATGGAACACCAGGGCGCCGTGGCTGAGTTGTCCAAGGGCGACCAGATCATCCAGACCGTTTAGATCTACTTGACCGGCGAGGAGCGCGGTCGGCAGCTCGAGCACGCCGTTGAAGTCATCGACGACGAGGATGGCTACCTGGTTCCCATAATCGATGTCGCCGAGCCCAGCGAGGACCTGAGCGGCCACGACTGCGTTGGTGGTGACGAGGGCATCTAAGGCATCAGCGGTGGCAGCATCGACCGGTGTTTCGACCACGAACAGGCCACCGACGGCACCAACTGCCTGAAGGCCCGCCCCGACGGCTTGAAGACCGGCTCCGACTGCTTGCAGGCCCTGACCCGGCCGCTCGAAATCGTCCGAGGAGCAGTTGCCTGCGGTCTCGTTGAACTTGTCTGTGCCCTGGCCGGACACCGTGAAAAGGTCGCCGAGGTTGGCAGGCAGCTCGCCGCCTTCCTCGCCGCCGGACCCGGTGTCGAGAACACTGAAGTTGACGGCGACCGTCTCTTCATCCGAGAAGACGATGAAATCGTTTGTAGCGGCGGCGGCGAACTCCGCGTCAGCCGCACTGGTCGAGCCACTCCCGGTGCTCACGATCTGCGCGTCGAGGTAGCCAAGGCAGGCTCCGGCCGGCGCGTTGCAAGCCTGACCAGAGGCCGCGCCCGCCCGCCTTACCTCCAGGCGAACGAACTCGCCGGCGGAGGGTGCCGCCGCGGTCTGGCCGACCACCCACG
>DASROV010000385.1:0-3397 GCA_035646755.1 Trueperaceae bacterium
TTGGGAGCCGCGAAGTGCGCCCACCATGCGGTCGGACGGTCGAAGTCAGCGATTACCTGCCCGATTCCGGCAACCTTCCGCTCGCCCTTGATGGCTAGCTGGTAGGCGGCCGACTCATCGCCGAGCGCGTTGCTGGCCGACTCGAAGGTCCAGCCGAAGACATGCGAATAGAATTCTGTGGCGCGGGACACGTCGTTGGTGCTCAGATCGAACCAGCACGGATCACCGACCGCGAACTGTCCGTCGATCAAGCGGCTGTTCGGCATGTCGGCCTCCTTGGCAGCACGCTAGCAGGCGCAAATGAGGAGCGCTTAGTGGGCACAAATGTCGTCTCCAGCCCGCGTTTACGCAGCCAAGGCGTGAAGATGTGAGCAAAGTAAGGGCTTTGTAAGGGTCCTGTAAGTATTGTTAATTTCTCATGAGTAAAAGTACTCGGCACCACAATTTGCATTCGTCCGGCTTCACGCTGCTCGAACTACTAATCGTCTTGGCGATAATCGGCATCGTCGCCGGAATCGCCGTGATGAGTGGCCGGCCCATCGTCAAGGGCCAGGAAGGCCGCGCAGCGGTGAGGACCATTCAGCAAAGCGTGTGGCAAGGCGCCACGATGGCGGCGTCGCGCGGGGTGCGGATCAACCTCGTGCTCAGCGGCCGGACACTCGAGGTCCTCAACGCCGACAGCGGCGAGCTCATACGCAGTTACGAGCTGTCCGAAGACGTTTCGCTCAACATCGATGACGGTACCGTGCTCGCCTTCACGCCACCTGGCAAGGTCGACGAGACGACGCTTCAGAACCTCCCATCACCGTTCCAGATCACCGCCAACGACGAGGTCTTCGATCTGCAGATCTCGCTCATCGGCGAGGTGAGGGTCACAGGAGGCACGGGATGAGCCCAACCGCGATCGACCCACGCCGCGCCGGCCTCACGGTGCTCGAGGTGCTACTCGCCCTGGCGGTTCTGGCCATCCTCGGCGCCACCTTCACTACCGCCGTGGTCGGCAACCTCAGGCACACGACGGTCTCGGGACAACGCACGCAGAGCGCGCAGGTTCTCAACTACCTCGGCAGGCGCGTAGCCGGCGGCGACGAAGCGGTGTTGCCGGCTGTGGGCGAGAGCCTGGCGTGGGACTACGGCGAGTTGGGGACCGCCTTCGCCGACCTACAAGGCGGAGACGGGTTCGCCGAGCCCGGTCGTTATCGGGCCGAGATCGTCGCCTCGGGGACCGTTACCACCGTTGGCGCCACCGTCGTCCAGTACGACCTCAGCGTCTGCTTCCGCAACCAGGAAGCGGAGTCGTGCACTCGCGGCACCACGCTCGGGGCGCCGGCCCTGGCGGGCTCGGGCACTACGCCTCCCTTGCCAGGAATCAACTAGGAGCCGGACATGAAGAGAGAAAGCGGACTCACCCTCATCGAGACCCTCGTCGCACTGCTCGTGTTCGGCGTGGTCGCCACCATCGCGACGAGCGGCGTCGTCAAAGTGCTGCACGTGCAGGCCACCAACGAAGCGGCCACCAGCGCACAGGCGAAGCTTCGGCGCGTTACCGAGGTGTTCACGCAGGAGCTGCGGAGCGCGGTGCTCGGTGGCGTGACGAACGCTCCCTACGCCTCCGGGTCGAACCAGATCTCCTTCCTGCTGCTCGACGGTGGTGCCGGCTATCAAGTCTTGCCGCACGACTCCGGCCAGAACAGCAGTTTCGTCAACGCGAACAACGTCGACATCGCCACGGGCGGCAGCCTTACTGAGATCAAGGCCGACCTCGAAGGCAGCGAGGTGTTGATGGTCAACGACCACGGTGACGCCGTCATCTTGCTCATCACCAACATCACCCAGTCGGGCGGCTCCAGCAGCACGAAGTTCAGTCTCAAGCATCCGGCGTGCCCCAACACCATCGACTTCACCAGCAACACGCTGATCATGTCGGTCAAATCGCTCGGCCTTAGCTTCGACGCCGCCAGCGGCAACCTCTTCCAGCGCATCGGGGCGGCCGACCCGGTACCACTGGCGTTCGATATGGACGGCGTCACTCTCGAGTACGTCTACGAAGAGGCGGATGGCACGCCGCACGCTCTCGGCGCCCCGTTGCTCGAGGACGGCTCGCCCGCGCGGGAGTCGCAGATCGGGGGCGCGCCCGTCACGTTGGCCCGGGTCCAGATGACGGTATCGGCTAGCGAAGGCAGCTTCGGCGGCCGTGAGATCTCCCGCTCCTACACCGGCCAGGTCGAGATGTCCTCCAACCCGAGTTTCCAGATCGACAAGGTGGTGGCCTGTGGTTAAGCGCAACCAAGGCATCGCGATGCTCTACGCCCTGCTGCTAATGGTGGTGGTGGTCGGCGTCGCGGCGCTGATGTTCGCCCGTACGGTGGCCGAGATACAGCACAGCGGCGACGATACGGCCATCGTCCAGACCCTGCTGCTGGCGCGCGGCGCCGCCAACATGGGCGGTCAGACACTGCAGGGCGTCGTCCGCGAGAAGCTGCACGAGATCGTCGAGGACCGCTCGAGCACCACCGGCAGGTGGTCGTTCGGCAACACCGGATCGTCAACGTCGAGCAACACGCCCAACGCCACCTCGGTCGTTGCCGACCTCACCGCAGTTGCCGCCAGCTTGCAGACGGCAATCGACACTGTCCTCTGCTCGCAAGCCAACTTCACGCCCTCTACCGGTGGGCGGGGCGAGTTCACCGTCTACTTCACAGATTCTTCGTGCGGCGCACCGCTCCCCAGCGGCGTGAGCCTGCCTAGTGGGCGCTTCGTCGAGGGTCAACCGCGCGGCGGCACGAGTTCGTCGGCCGAACAGACCTACGCCATCCCCTTCGCGATGGTCGCAGAGGGCAGCCACGCGGAGTACCGGCGCAACGTCGTCTTGCAGGGCGAGTACCGCTTCACGGTGGGCCGAGGGTCGTTCGCCAAGTACGCGCTGTTCACCAACGTGCACCGCATGAACTCGAGCAGCAACTCCGAGATCTGGTTCACCGATGACACTTTGTTCGACGGACCGGTTCACACCAACAACTACTTCCGCTTCTATCGCGACGCGTGGTTCGGCGGGAAGGTAACGAGCGCCGGCTGCAGGACACCCGGCGCGACCTCGTGCAGCAGTAGTTTCAACCGCCGCGGCGCCGAGTTCTACGACGAAGGGTTCATCGACCACGACGACATGAACCCCAACGAGTCGAACCCCAGCTATTCGAACGGGTACGGCACCCATGCGCCCGCGATCAACGAAGTCGACTGGCGGGCGGGCTTCGTGGGACTGCCGGAGAACAACCAGGACCAGGCGCAGGCGGCGGAAGATGCCGGCCTGCTCTTCGGCGGCGACGTCTCACGCCTGACGATGTGGGCCGCCGACGGCGCGGGAGACCCGTTGACGCCTGACGGCAGCGGCGGCTAC
>DASROV010000386.1:0-6644 GCA_035646755.1 Trueperaceae bacterium
GTGCACGACGACGCGATCGCCGAGCGACTCGACGCTCGCCACTGGGCAGCCGACGACGATCTCGGCGCCGAGGCCGAGCGCCTCGATGAGCGCGCCGTAGCCCTCGAGGATGCGGAAGTCCTCACTGCCCGTGTCCGCGACGCCGGTGATGGCGTCGAGCATAGAGGCGGCGTCGAGGTGCCTGAGGGATTCGCCTGCGGCGTTGGCGAACGAGCGCCTCACGTAGTCGAGCTGCTCGGGGCCGAAGCCTATGCGGCGTAGGTAGTGGCCGAACGACTCGAACCGTCGCGGCGCCACCGCGGGCAACTCCCAGCTGCGCGTGAGGTCGAACGCGGCGCTGGCCGCACGCGCCTCCGCCATCGGGAGACGACGGCCGTCGGCCAGCCGCACCCAGGAATCATCGAGCTTGTTCCAGTGCACGGTGGTGAGCCCCAGGCGCTCGATCCACTCCCACGTCGCGACGTGCTCGCCGTGCACGAACTCGGCGCCGAACTCCAACGGGAATCCCGCGAAGTGCTTGTCGGTGTAGGTCCTGCCGCCGAGCCGGTCGCGGGCCTCTAGGACGAGCACGTCGAGGTCGGTGTCGACGAGGCTGTGAGCCACGGCCAGCCCGGCGACGCCGGCGCCTAACACCAGCACGTCGACCTTCTCAGTCTCGAGCATTTCTCACCTTCGTCGCTTCGCTTTCCTTGGCTCAGCGCCTGTGGTCGAGCCTCGCTTGTCGTCCACCTGTCGCGGCCCGCGTCGTCGACCCTTCCCGCAGCGACAGCGGTTGTCCGGCCTCGCGGCCCTGCGGCGGCGTCCGGGTGCTCGGCCCGCGCCGCGGCTGCTCACTGTGGCCAGTTTCGAAGACGAGCAGCACGGCAGCATGTCCGGCCTTCCATTCAGGGTAGTAGTTCTCGATCACCGCCCGCGGCTGTAGGCCACGGTGGAGCTGCATGCTCACCGTCGGGTCTCTCAGCTCACCGGCGATTACACGCTCGGCGTACTCGGCCGACGACATCACCTCGCGAAAGCGGTGATACCCCATAAGCATGCCGCCCGCGTACCAGCCCTTGAGGTCGAACTCGTCGATGAGCGCCAGGCGCGCCCGGTAGAGCGCTGACGCCACGCCGTGGCGTTGGTAGGCGGGGTCGACGGCGATCTCCACGCCGTAGAGCCACTCACCGTCGGGGTCGTGGTTGCGAAGTCCGAAGCTGCCGATCTCGTCGTACCAGGGCAGCGCGGCGTCGTGCGGCGACCGTCCGGTGATCATCGTCGTCGCCATGCCGATCACCTTCTCGGCCCCGTTCTCGTACGTGACGGCGACGAACTGGCCTTCCGGGAACCGCTCAAGCTGCTCGGCTACGGCTTCGGGGTTTATGCAGTGGCAGTACCTGTCGATGGGGTAGCCGTTGGCAAGCCTCACGACGTCGTAAACGCCGTCAGCATGCCGCAGCTGCGTGGGCAGCACGGCAAAATCCAGGGGGTCTGTGCCTCTCATAACGTTGCTTCAATGACAACGCCTGTCGAGGTATGTGAGCCCGTAAAAGGGGGAAACTGAAGACGGCTTGTGGGCCGGGTGACCCGTGCCGTAAAGAGCCTCTCCACAACCTTTACGCGAGAGCGTTCGCCTCAAGACCATCTACGATGGCACATTCGGTCTCACTCACACTTTAGGGTTGTCTTGAAGTTTTTCACGCTCCCTATACCAGAGTCCTCGGATGGTACCACGAGGGCCCATTATTGGCTGGCGCGCGGCACACAGAAGGCCCCGCGGTATATTGCCGTGCACATGGCTAGGCTGGGCTCGGCTGGTAGCGGCGACCAAGGCGGAAAACCAGGCGGCACCCGACGCGGCAGCCGACCCGGCACCCGCCGCGGCAACCAAGGAGGCATCCAAGGCGATACAGGCAGGGCGCTCCGCCTAGCGGGGCCGGCGACCTTCTGGTTGATCGCCTTCTTCCTGTTACCGCTGGTGTTCGTCGCGGTTGCCAGCTTCATGTCGCGCGGTGGCGGTGGCTCCCCCGTCGCGCCGCTGACTCTCGACCAGTACGCGCGCACCTTCACGGTGTTCGGGCCGGTTATCTGGGGCAGCCTCAAGGTGGCCGCCATCACTACCGCGCTCAGCCTCCTCTTCGGCTACCCGCTGGCGTTCTTCATCAGCCGAAGGCGCGACCCAGGCGTGCGGCTGCTGCTGTTGTTCCTTGTGTTGCTCCCGTTCTGGACCAACTTCCTGGTGCGCACCTACGCGCTGATCACCCTGCTGCAGCGCGACGGGCTGCTCAACTCCCTACTAGAGCGCGTCGGCTTCATCGCCGAGCCGCTGCAGCTGCTGTTCACCTCGGGAGCCGTGATCGTCGGCCTCGTCTACGGCTACCTGCCGTTCATGGTGCTGCCGATCTACGCCTCGGTCGAGCGGCTCGACATGCGCTACGTCGAGGCCGCCAACGACCTCGGTGCCAACGACGTGAAGGCGTTCCTGAAGGTGATCTTCCCGCTCACGCTCCCCGGTGTCATCGCCGGCTGCATCCTCGTGTTCATCCCCGCCATCGGCGCGTTCGTCACGCCCGACCTCATGGGCGGTACCCGCGGGCTGATGATCGGCAACCTCATCCAGGGCCAGTTCGGCGGCCGCGGCAACATCCCGCTCGGCAGCGCGATCTCGATGGTGCTGCTGGTTGTGGTGTTCGTCGGCGTCCTCATCTACACCCGCTGGGGCCAGGAGCAGGGGACGTGAGCGGCGCTAGGCCGCGAGACGCCGAGCGAACCGCTGAGCCCGGCCGCCAGGGCGCAAGTTTCGCGCCGAACCGCGGCCGGCTACGCCGTGACCTCACGGTGCGGCGCGTGAGCCGCGTCGCGCTGTGGCTCAACCCGGTCCTCGTCTACCTGTTCTTGTGGATCCCCATCGTCGTGCTGGTGGTGTTCTCGTTCAACGACGGCGCCTCGGTGTCGGTCTGGAACGGCTTCACCACCGAGTGGTATGAGAACATCTTCAACAACACCATCACCGCGGGCACCGAGGCAGCCCGCTTCCAGACCGGCCTGCTACTGCGCGCGGTGCGCAACTCGCTGATCGTGGCGGGCGTGGCTACCCTGCTTGCCACCGTCATCGGGACGATGCTCGCGCTGGCCATCGCGCGTGGTCGCTTCTTCGGTCGCAAGACACTCGACGCGCTCTTCTACCTGCCCGTCGTCATCCCCGATATCACCCAGGGGGTAGCTCTCGCGGTGTTCTTCAACCTCGTCTTCGACGCCGTCCAGCGCCTCCTCGGTATCCGTCTGGTGCCGGGCTTCGCGACGATAATCATCGCCCACATCGCGTTCAACATCTCCTACGTCGCGATCGTCGTGAGGGCCAGGCTGGCGACCATGGACCCCAGCCTCGAGGAGGCCGGCCGTGACCTCGGCGCCAACCACCAGCAGACCTTCTGGCGCATCACGTTCCCGATCCTGCTCCCTGGCGTCATGGCGGGGTCGCTACTGGCGTTCACGCTGTCGCTCGACGACTTCGTCATCACCTTCTTCAACGCCGGCGTCGGCACCACGACCCTGCCGCTGTTCGTCTACGGCATGCTCAAGCAGCGCGTGCCGCCCGAGATCAATGCGATCTCGGCGTTGATGATCGCCGCCTCGATACTGTTGATCGGGGTGTCGCTGGTGTTGCAGCGGCGCGGCTCCAGAGCCTGAGGCCGAGCGCGGCCTCTAGCCAGGCGTCTCGACCACTAGCCCGGCACTTCGACTTCCCGCCTGGCGGCGGCAGGTTCGGCCGACTCACCGCCGTGCAACAAGTGCTGCTCGAGGAAGTCAACCGTGAGGCGCAGCCAGGTGATCCAGCCCTCGCGGCCGGGCGGGCCGTGCCCAGCGGTCTCATCGACGTGATAGCTGACCTCGACACCGCGCGCACGCAGGCGCTCGACGAACTGGTCGCTCTCGGCCTTGACGACGCGCGGATCGTTGGCGCCCTGAATGACCAGCAGCGGCGCGACGAGGTCGTCGACGTAGGTTATCGGCGAGCGCTCCTGAAGCAACGCCGCGTCCTTCTCGGGGTGGCCGACCCAGGCCTCCATCATCTCGAGCCAGAAGGGCGGCACGCTGTTTACGAAGGTGAGGAGGTTCGACGGCCCGACCAGGTCGACCCCGGCAGCCCAGAGCTCGGGCAGCCTGGTGAGGGCGGAGAGCGTGGCGAAGCCTCCGAACGAGCCGCCGAAGATCGCCAGCCGGCTCTCGTCGACCCAATCGAGACCTTTGAGGTAGTCGGCGGCAGCCTCGATGTCTCTCAGCTCGCCGCCGCCCCAATCGCGGTGGATCAGCTTCTGGTGGGCCTTGCCGTAGCCCGTCGAGCCCCTGATGTTGGGAGCGATTACCCCGATGCCGCGCGACAGCAGGTACTGGTAGAGGCCGTGGTACGCGTAGCCGGCGAACTCCTGAGCCTCGGGGCCACCGTGGATGGAGACCACCACCGGGAACGGGCCGGCGCCGCGAGGGCGGTATAGCCAGGCGTGGATGTCGCGGTCGAAGCTCGGGTAATCGACCGACTCGGGATCGATCATCACCTCTTGGTCGATGCCGCCGAGCATGCTCTGCTCGAGCACGGCCTGTTGGCCGCTGCTCAGGTCGATCTGCAGAAGATTGGCCGCCTGCCGCGGCGTCGCGTACGAAAGGAGCAACTTCTCCTCTAGTGGGTGCAGGCTCGCCCCGCCTGGCTCACCGAGGGGCAGGCTTGGCCTCGCGAGCTCTGCTTCGGAGTCGCCCTCGAGTGAGTACACGCGCGCTTCGAACTCCCCGCGGCGGTTGACGATGGCGAGCAGCCGCGTGCGGCTCTCGTTGAGGCGCGCGCCCTCGACCTCGGCGTCCTCGCGCAGAACCGGCCTCGATCCCCCACCGTCACGCGGTACGAACTCCAGGCCCGAGAACTCGCCGCCGAGGTCGGTGATGACGTAGAACCCCGAGCTGTCAGCGCGCCATTGCACGGGGAGCGCCTGGACCGAGGTGCCGCCGTCGTCGCCGACCGGGACCCCGAAGACCGCCTGCTTCTGCTCGCTGGCGAAATCGTAGAGCCAGACACGGTGGCGCGTGTTGCTCAAGTGCTCGACGAGCAGCAGGCTGCGGCCGTCAGGCGAGACCTCGACACCGTAGAACTGGCCGCCGGTAACCAGCCGGTTCACCGCCCCGCTGGCCGCGTCGAGCAGCATCGTGTCGACCTGGGTCGGGTCGCGGTCGTTGCCGCTCACCACCAGGCTCTTGCCGTCTGGTGTCCAACCGGCCAGGCTGAACTGCACCTCCGGGGCGTCGGTGAGCCGCCGCGGCCAGCCGCCGTGGGCAGCCATGACGAGCACCTGGTTCATCTCGTCGCCATGCCTGTCGGCCGTGAACGCGAGCTGCGAACCGTCGGGCGACCAGGCGAAGCTCTGCACGCGCAACTCGCCGAGGTTGGTCAGTTGGCGCGCGAAACCGCCGCCGTCGGGTTGCGCCCAGAGGGCCGGCAGCCCCGTAGCGTTCGAGAGATAGGCGAACCTGTCACCGCTCGGCGAGTACTCTGGCGCTCCTATCTGCCTTACGGCGACGAACTGCTCGAACGTCGGTCGACTCATCGGTTTGCCTCCACAGCCGAAGATAACAGGCCAAGGTGCCATACACTTGACCATCTCGCGTCGTCCGTTCCAGCCTCACTGGCCCTCACATGGCTGCATCCGAACGGCAAGCGGCAGCGTATCTGAAGGTAGGTGCTAGCGACCTTGGCCGATACCGTCATCAGCGACAGCGAGCTCGTCGAGGCGGTGGCGAACGGGAACGAGGACGCCCTGCGCGACCTCTACGAACGGCATGGACCGTCGGTCCTGGCGCTCGCCAGGCGCATGCTCGATAGCCGCGAAGAGGCCGAGGAGGTCCTGCACGACGCGCTGCTAGGCCTCTGGCGCAACGCCGGCAGCTTCGAACCGGGCCGGGCCTCGGTGAGGACCTACCTGTTCGCCTTGGCGCGCAACCTATGCCTTACGCGCCTGCGTGCGCGGCGAGCAAGGCCGCGGCTACACGACTTCGACGAGTCGTCGCTGGCGCTCCAGCTCGCGTTCTCGGTTAGCCCCGACCCGCTGCCCGCGGTGATGGCAGGGCGGGCCTTGGCCGCGGTCGATGAGCTAGATCGGCAGCTGCTCGAAGAGGCGTTCTACGGCGGTTGGTCGCACTCGGAGTTGGCCGCTCGCCACGAACTGCCGCTCGGCACGGTGAAGAGCAGGTTGCGGCGAGCGTTGTTGAAGATGAGGGAAGCGTTGGAGGGACCGGGATGAGCCGTGAGCAGCACGACGGAGCCGGGCGACCGCGCGACGAGAACGAAACAGACGCCGTCAACGAGGCGTTGGCGAGCGAGCGCCTGCTCGCACCGGCGATCGAGGCCTTGGTGTCGACGCTCGACGAGGAAGAACTGACGGCCGGCTCATGGGAGGCGTTAAGGGGCAAACTTCAGGTCGACGCCCCGACGAGCGAAGAGCGAGCAACGAGGCCAGCGGCGATCGGTCGCGCCAATGCTCCGCCGACCACGCGACGCGCCCGTTGGCACGAGAACGCGCGGAGCAAGGGCCACGACGGCGCTGCTGAGACTCCCATGCTGCCGCCGGTAAGCCCCAGGGGCGGCAACGCCACCGCCCGCTGGGCGGTCGGCCTGGTGT
>DASROV010000387.1:0-2823 GCA_035646755.1 Trueperaceae bacterium
CCTGCAGGCCTGGGCGCGCGACAACCGCTACGCGGCGGCGGCGCGGCTGGCCGAGGCGGCGGACGCGCTGATCGCCACCGGCCACACCGCCGACGACCAGGTCGAGACGATCCTCTACCGGCTCGCCTCCTCGCCGAGCCGCCGCGCCCTGCTCGGCATGCGCCCGCGGGCCGGCAAGCTGGTCCGGCCGCTGCTCGGCTTCAGCCGCGCCCAGACCACCGCCTACTGCGAGGAGCACGGGCTGGCCTGGCGCGACGACCCGAGTAACGACGAGGGCGCCTACGCGCGCAACCGCGTCCGCCACGGGCTCGCCGCGGCGCTGGCCGAGGTCCACCCGGCCGCGGCGCGGAACGTGCTGCGCACGGCCGAGTTGCTGCGTGACGAGGCCGAGCTGCTCGACGCGCTCGTCGCCGCCGAGCTCGATGGCTCAGGCGGCTCGCCGCGCAACACGATCGAGCTCGACCGCCTCGCCGAGCTGCCGCCGGCGCTGCGCCGCCTCGTCGTCCAGCAGCTCGCCGACCGGGCCGCTGGTCGCCCGGTGGCCGGCGCCGCCAACCACGCCGAGGAGGTGGCCGCCCTGCGCCGCACCGGCACCGCGATGCTCGACCTCGGCGGCGGCGTCCGCGCGATCGCCGAGCGCGGCACCCTGCGCGCCGAGCGCTGAGGCCAAATGACGCCACGTACGACGATCATGACCGGGCGAACTGACGCTTATTCAGCCCTTGTCCGGTGAACTTTTCTACAGCGTTTCATTCTGGGCGTGCCGTGGGCTCTGCGGCTACACCGACGGTTCCGGGACACGATTCGGTAATTGACGTGGGAGCCTCCCGGCTGGAGCTGCACCACGGCGAAGCCTATGAACTGAACTGGCCCGCGGCGCCAGCGGATAGCGGGACAGCGGATACGGCTGGGGGTGACCCGTTTGCGGCAGTTGGCATGGCGAGCACGGCCCTGTCGCCAGGACGAAAAGCGGCGGTGCAAGAGGCGACGCAGCCGCCGCGTTGCATGGGCGAAGGAGAGGGTCGTGCCCTTGCCTGGCTGGAACACCTCGATGCTCTCGCTGCTAGCCGGCTCAACGTAAAGAGATTGTGATGCGACGAGGTCAGACGTAAAGCCGAACAGACTTTCGCTCAGGTCGCTATTGCGGTTGACGTAGACACACAGGTGCTGGTTGTTAATGCCACCGAGGTCGATTCTGAGCGGGCCGCTGTTCGCCGTGCCATCCTCGGCAGAGGTCGCCGACCAGACGGCTATCTCGTTCGGCAGAACTACGTGAGCATGTGCTGCTGAACAGCGACTCGCCGCGGGCGGTATCCGGTACGCGACCGCCTCCCAAGTGCAGGTAGTCGCTGTGCTCTGCTCCTGCGCACAGCGGTCGTAGGTAGCTGAGATATCCGCGACGGACGCATAGCTGAGCGACGGGTCGATTGTCAGGCCGTCAATAGATCCGTCTATTGCGAAGGCGTTGGCTGGTAGAACGGAAAAGATTCCCCAACAAACCAGCGCTGCTAACCATTGCGCTTTCGCGGCAAGACACCATCTACGAAAAGACACTCCCTCCCCCAATTCTCGGTTGAGTCCTGGCAAGTTCCTAGCCGAAACCTTAACGCAGCTTTGGTGACTTGCAGCTCGATGCCTTGTTTTTTGGGCCGGTAGACTCTGTCTGTACCGAAAGGTTGGCGATGCTGGCGCTAATAGATGAAAGGCGGCTTTGGTGGGGGACTTGAGCGTTTGTGCGTGGGCGCGACCTGTTGTCGGTATCGGTCTGTTCGTTTCGTGGGTGGTCTTGGCCCTTTTCGCGTCCGCCTCTCTCGCTTCCGCTTCACCGAGGGCGACGACGTCTGTGACGTCGGACGAGGTCGTCGCGGCGTTCTTGGGAGGTGGCGGCTCGACGACCGGATTCAAGGTTCGGGCCAGCAACGGGTACCTGGTTCAGGTTGGAGGCTCAGCTCGTCGGGTGACGCTCACTGCAAGCGGTCCCGCCGGGACGGCCACCTATTCGGTCCCGGGCAAGATCTCGGGCAGGGAGATCTCGGCCAACTTCGGCAAGCGGGGTCGGGTCGACGTCAGCTTCAGGCCGTCTCGGAGGATGCGGCTCGAAACGGCGCCGAACCGCTGCAAGGGAAAGCCGCGGGTGACGCGTTGGGGGGTCTTCGTCGGCACGATTCGCTTCAAGGGGGAGCGTGGGTACACGCGTGTGCGAACGACCCGCGCCGCGGGCCGGACGCAGGCCACTCCGCGATGGAAGTGCAAGCGTCGCCGAGGCAGTACGGGCGGGCGCAAGCCTCCGAAGCTGCCGAGCCAGCCCGACGGGCAGAGCGAAGACGCCGTGGTCCTTGAAATCTCGAACCGGCGCACGGGAGTCGAAGCAGGGATCATTGACCTCACCCCCAAGCAAGACGGTGGTTTCACGCTTGTTATCGTCGGCGCTGAAGAACGGCGGAAGCGAATGCAGATTTCCCGCTTCGCCTTCGAGCTCGCCCAGCGGCATGTCCTTTCCGTGGATGACGCGCTGACTACGGCGACGGTGGCCCCCTCGGCCGTGCTCCTCGGCACGGGCACCTTTCAGCGCAATCCTGGCGGCCCGGTGACGGGGTCAGGATCCTTGGCGGCAGCGCTGCCCGGCATGGCCCGGGTCCCGCTGATCGGCCCCGGCAACCGCGTGCGCCTCTACCGTCTCGACGAAGACGGCATCGCCAACGCCGGTCCCGAGGAGCCGCGGCCGTCCGCTTGAGCGTGGTCTCCTAGACTGCCGCCGGTGAGGACTCGATGAGCGAGGCGGCGATCGGCGAGACCCTGGTCTCCGGCGAGGATCTGCAGCGG
>DASROV010000388.1:0-2533 GCA_035646755.1 Trueperaceae bacterium
GTTCATGGGAATCCCCCCAACCGGCCGTGAGTTCTCCATCACCGGCGTCGTCATCTACCGCATAGCTGACGGGAAGATCGCCGAACACTGGATGCTGGCCGACAACATGGCCCTGATGCAACAGCTGCAGGCGAGCAACTAGCCAAGCAGCAGCCGGACGGTCTCCTCCACGGTCGGGAGTTTGGCTACGTCCGGCTGCTCGCGGTCCGGCTGCTCGCCGTCCGGCTGCACGCGGTCGAGCCCGAGTCCGACCAGCAGGGACTTTGCCCGATCGCGCTGCGCCGGCCGAGCCGCCGAATGCTCGCTTACCAGCCGGAACAGCGTCTTAGCGGCGACTCGCTGCTGCGGAAGTTGAGCGATGTCGAGAAGCAAGTCGAGCGTTCGTGGCATCTCACCCAGGTCGCTGGACAGCGAGAGCGCCCGCCTGAGGTAGCTCGACTTCTCATCCGTACTCCTTCCCGCTCGACCAAGTACCGCCAGTGCCTCGGCCTGCAGCGCACGTTGGCCGAGCTCCTCGGCCACCTCGAGGGCACGACGCGCGGCGGCCGTGGCAGCTTCACGCTCACCGTGCGCAAGTTTGACGGTCGCGAGTTGCGTCAACAGGTACGGCACGCGGAGGCGGAAACGGCTACCTTCAGCAAGCGTAAGACCGCGTTCGAAGTAGGCGGCGGCCGTCGCCGTGTCGCCTGCCGCGAGGCTCAAACGCCCTAGGTAGTCGAGGTCGTTGACGACGCCAGGAGTGTTCTCGAGCTCCTCGTTGATGCGCAGGGAGGACTCGAAGAGGGCCTTCGCCTCCACAAGATGCCCGGCTCGTAACTCCAGCAGACCTAGCTGACCGGATCCCAAGCCACGGCCCCACTGGTCGTTGGAGGCCTCGGCAACGGCGAGGCTCTTCTCGAGGAAGCCGCGCGCGGTCGCCTCATCAACGCGCCGCGAGGCGATCGAACCCAGCACGTTGTGGCCGCGCATCTCGACCGCGCCGGAGCCGATTACTGCAGCCAGCTGCAACGCTTCTTGGGCAAGCTCGACGGCTTCGTCGAAACGGGCGAGCGCCGACAGGAACCACGCCCTGTTCACCTTCAAGGAAGCGAGAAGGACGCTGGCATCCTTGAGGTCCCCGGCGTGCTGCTCGAGCCGCTCGATGCTGGCCATGAACAGGCGTTCCCCTTCTGTGAACCGGCCCTGTACGCCGTGGAAGAACACCAGCGGCTCGACGGCCGGCAGGCACTCGGCGACCATGCCGCTGTCCATGGCGGCCGCCCAGGCGGCAGTGATGTTGTCGTAGTCGGGTTCGAACTGAGCAAGCATGAGCGGCTGTTGCTTACCGTGGAGGCGGCCCGACCAGGCGGCAAGCATGTTCACGTAGTAGCGGCTGTGGGCGTCACGCAGGCGCGCCGCCTCCTCGGGCTGCTCGTCCAACCGTTCTCGCATATAGCGCTTGACGATCGGGTGCGCGTCGTAGCGGCCGGCTGTAGTCAACCGCAGGAGCGATTTCTCGATGAGGGCAGTAAGCTGCGGCAACGATGTTGCGGCGACGCCGCGCGCCGAAGTGCGGTCGAAGCTTCCGTGGAACACCGCAAGGGCGCGGAAGGTGGGCCGTTCGCCAGCGCTCAGCAGGTTCCACGAGTGGTCGATAGTGACCCTCAGCGTGCGGTGTCGTTCGGAGGAGTCGATGGCCTCGCTCGGCAGCGAGTCGAGGCTCGACTCGAGCGCCGTTCTTACCTCGTGGAGACTTAGCACGCGCAGCCAACCGGCGGCCAGCTCGATGCCCAACGGCAGGCCCTCGAGGAGCCGGCAGATATCAGCAGCCGCCGGCAGCGTCGCCGCGGTGATCGTGAAACCCGGCTCGACCTGACGAGCCCTTTCGTAGAGCAGTTCGAGCGCGTCGTAGGTCAAGGCCTGCCGCGCCAGCTCGGCCTCATGAGTGTCGACGGGTAGCTGCGGCGGGGTGGGTAAACCGGCAAGCGGTAGCAGCCACTCGGCCTGCAAGCGAAGCCGCTGCCTCGAGGTAACCAGGATCTTCACCGCAGGGCAACTGGTAAGTAGCTCCTGAAGCAGCAGCGCGCCGTCGACTAGGTGCTCAAAGTTGTCGAGTACAAGGAGCAGCTCGCGTGCCTCGAGGTGATCACTGAGTTGATCGAGCGGGGCGCGCGTGCCCCGCAGTTCGAGGCCAAGTGCAGCCGCCAGCGCCAAGGGCAGAGCCTCAACGGTTGCCACAAGTCCAAGTGGTATCGCGACGTAACCGCCGGTGAAGTGGGACTCCAGCTCCTTGGCAGCACGTAGTGCCAGCCGCGTCTTACCGACCCCTCCCGGCCCAAGCAGGGTCAAGAGTCGGCAGTGCTCGGACCTGAGTCGCTCGATCACTTCTGCCAGTTCGGCCTCACGACCGACGAACGAGGTTAGCGGTGCGGTGAGCCGGGGATGCCTTCCAGGACCGGCCGGTCCGGGCCCCGCCAGCATGTCGGCGGCATCGGAGCGGCGAGCAGCTTCCTCGCTGACGAGGAGCTCCGTCGCCGCCGACGGCGTAAGGCCG
>DASROV010000389.1:0-4980 GCA_035646755.1 Trueperaceae bacterium
GAGGCGGTAGTGCAGGTAGTTCCATACGACGAGGCGGCAGGCAGCGTCGTCGACTGGTCCGGCTCGGGGACCATCATCAGCCCCTCCGGCTACATCCTTACCAACTTCCACGTGGCCGGCGACCTCGCCAGCCGTACCTACTACGACTGGCACGCCATCCTCATGACCGACCCCGGCTTCACCGACCAGCCGCCGGAGTTCTCCTATTGGGCCCGCTACATCGCCGGCGATCCGACGCACGACCTCGCGCTGCTGAAGATCGAGCAGTGGTACGACGAGGAGCCGATAGACCCCACCATGGTCTTCCCACACGTGACCGTGGGCGACTCGAACCAGCTCATACCCGGCGACAACATCACCATCGTCGGCTACCCCGGCATCTCGGGGTCGACCATCACCTTCACCTCAGGGTTGATGTCCGGCTGGGTGGGCGAAGACTTCGAGAGCGGCGGCAAGCAGTGGATAAAGACCGACGCCAAGATCGCCCACGGCAACTCCGGCGGCGGGGCCTTCGACGCGTTCGGCAACCTCATCGGCGTGCCCACCGCTGGCCGGACCGTGCAGTACGACGAGCTCGACGTCGAGGACCAGGCGTACGTGAGGCCGATAAGCCTCGCCTGGGCGCTCATCGGCCCCAACGTGCTCGACGTCGCCAGAGCGCCAAGCTCGCGCGCCGCCCAGGCGGAGCAGGCGTCGACGACCACGCCGGCGATCGCAACCACCACGCCGCCCGTGACGAGCACGACGCCCCCAACGAGCGGCGGCGACCTGCCGACCTCCGGCGTGGGCCTCTGTGACTTCTGCCTGGTCGGACCGATAGCCGTTGGCGGCAGCGTCTCGGGTGCCATCGCCGGGATCCCCGACGCGGTCAACTATCACACCTACACCATCGAGGTGCCTTCGGGCACGGCGACGCTCGTCGTCGAGCTGACGGCCGACTTCGACCTCGACGCCGCCATAAAGTTCGGCTCCGAGGTCACCGACTGGAGCGAGCAGGGCGACTGGGACTACGTCGAGATAAGCGACGGCAACGGCGCAGTGTTCGAGATCGCGCTGCCCACGCCCGGCACCTGGTACCTCGACGTCATCGACTTCTACGACGGCGGCGTAGCCAACTACTCGGTAACCGTCCGCTGAGCTTTGTACAATCGTTACTCGGCGTCACCGCTTCGTGGCCGGCGCCGCAATCGTGCGCCCGTAGCTCAGCTGGATAGAGCAGGGGACTCCTAAGCCCAAGGCCGCAGGTTCGAATCCTGCCGGGCGCACCAAAAGAACTCGTAGCTCCCGAGAGGTTCTGGGCCGATCTTCTCACCGGCTTCACTCCCGCCATTGTTAGAAGGGGACTCGTGCCAACCGTAAGAGTGCCCGCGCTCCTGCTCCTCGCGACCGTCATCCTTACCGCCTCGCAACCGGCCTTCTCGCAAGCGGCCGAGGCGAGTAACGGTCTGCTCATCGGGGTAATCACGTCCCGTGCGGGTGCCGCGCAAGCCACCGGCGCCTCGCAGGCGCTTGCGGCCGACGCCTGGGCCGAGATCACGCAGCGCGCCGGCGGCATCTACGGAGTGCCGGTCGAAGTTCGCCTGGCGGACGACGGTGGTGTGCCGGCTCGGGCCCTGGCCGCGGCCGAGTCGCTGATAAGTGCTGGCGCCCACGCGCTCGTCTGTTGCACGACGGCTGCGGCGGCCAGGTCGGTCGCCGAGCTCGCCGAGAGCGAAGGCGTACTGCTAATCTCTCCAAGCGACCCGGCGCAAGCGCGGTTCGATGCCCCGCCAAGTTACTGGGCCTTCTCGCTGTGGCCGAGCGAGAGCGACGCGCTGGCGGCCGTCGTCGCGCACGCCTCGGCGACCGGCCGCGGCAGCCTGGCGCTGATGACGCTCGACAACGAGTTCGGTAGCGGCGCGTCTGACACCCTTGGCGCGCTGCTCGGTTACGCCGGCATGCGGCTGGCGGCCGAACATCGCTACAGCCCAAACGTGCAGGAACTGAGGCCCGAAGCGCTGCTCATAGCCAGTCACCAGCCTGGCGGCGTGGTGGTGTGGGGTCTGCCACGCGACACCGAGATCGCGGTCAGCGCACTTCGCGCGCGCGGCTACGAGGGGCCGGTCTACGCCCGCTCGGCGTTGCTCGCCCCAGGAGCGCTACCCCTGCCGCCCGCCACCTTCGCCGGCGTGCGCTTCGCCGTTCCACCCTCGCTGCCCGCCGGGGTTGCCGACGCCGACGCGTTGGCGGCACAGACGCAGTGCGAGGACACGGTGAGCATGAACCGAGAGCGGCTTGCTCAGCAGTACCGGGGCGTCGCCCGCCTCGACGCGGCCGCGCCGGTGCTCGCTGCCCTCGACTTCATCGCCGCCGGCGTCGAACAGCTCATCGCCATCCAGTTACCACCGACTACCTCGTTGGCGGTGCGCCGTCAGGCCCTGCGCGACGCGCTGGTCGGACTGCGCGAGCGCTGCGGGGCCAGCGGCCTAATCGACTTCGAGGAGGGCCGCCTTAGCGCGATCGTCCCGCGCGGCCTCGTCGCCGTGAGGATCGCCACCTCGGGCGCGCTCGAGGTCAGATGACGGCCAGCGCAAAGGGCCACTGCCGGGCAGGCAGTAGAATCCTTGACAATGACACAGGAGCTGGAAACCCTTAGCCAAGAGCTGGACGCTTTGGAGCGCAGCCTGTCGGACCCCAAGCTGTTGTCCGACCCTCAGCGCTACCGCACCGCGACCCAGCGACATTCCGAGCTGAAAGAGATAGTCGACGTCTACCGTGAGCACCAACGGCTGGCACGACAAGCCTCGGAGGCGCGTACTCTGCTCGACGACCCCGAGCTCGCCGAGGAGGCGCTTCACGAGGTCGACGTGCTCGAGGCCCGCATCGCGGAGCTCGACGAGGAGTTGACCAGCCTGCTGCTGCCGCGCGACCCCTTCGATGAGAAGAGCGTCATCGTCGAGCTGCGGTCGGCGGCCGGCGGTGACGAGGCCTCGCTGTTCGTTCGACAAGTACTCGAGATGTACCAGCGCTACGCCGACGAGCTCGGCTACCGCACCGAGATCGTCGATTCGACGCCGACCGGCGTCGGCGGCCTCGCCAAGGTCTCCTTCGAGATCACCGGCCGCGGCGCCTACCGCGAGTTCAAGTTCGAGTCCGGCGTGCACCGGGTGCAGCGCGTGCCGGCCACAGAGTCACAGGGCCGCATCCACACCAGCACCATCACCGTCGCGGTGTTGCCGGAAGCCGACGAGGTCGACGTCGGGCTCTCGTCGTCTGACTACCGCGTCGACGTCTACCGCTCGAGCGGTCCCGGCGGCCAGTCGGTGAACACCACCGACTCCGCCGTGCGCGTCACCTACCGGCCGGGCACCGACGAGGAGATAATCGTCACCTGTCAGGACGGCAAGTCACAGATAAAGAACAAGGAGAAGGCGCTCTCGGTGTTGCGCGCCCGTCTCCTCGAGCGCGAGCGAGCCAAGGCCCAGAGCCAGGCCCGTGAGGCGCGCCTCGTGCAGATAGGCAGCGGCGAGCGCAGCGAGCGCATCCGCACCTACAACTTCCCGCAGTCACGCGTAACCGACCACCGCATCGACTTCACCACCCGCGACCTGGCAGGCGTGATGGCCGGCCATCTCGGCGAGCTCACAGCAGCGTTGCAGGCCGAGGAGCAGGCTCGCAGCCTGGCTGACATGGCGCCGGTGAAGAGCCAGGAACCGGCGGGCGCCGGGGTCGGTGGCACGGCGTGAGTTCGTCGTTGCCGCGGCTATTCTGCTTGACGCGCAAGGGCGCGTCCTGCTCGTTGGCAACGACTGGCAAGGTCACGGCAAGGTCCGCTACACGCTCCCCGGAGGCGTGGTCGAACGTGGCGAGTCGACGCTCGACGCCCTTCACCGGGAAGTAAGCGAGGAGACCGGCCTCGAGCTTACCGAGGTCGAACACCTGGCGTACGCGGTGCACGTCGAGGACCGCAGGCGCAACGACCGCGCCGTGTCGTTCGCGTTCAAGGCCAGGTATAAGGGCCTGCTCAACCCGCGCGACCCCGACGGCTTCATCGTCGAGGCCCGCTTCTTCCCTGCCGCCGAGGTACGTGACACGGTGCCCATCGCCCCGCTGCGCGACCCGTTGGTGGCCTACCTAAACGACCGCGTGGCGGGGCGTTTCTACTCCTACGCCGGCTGGGACGGGCGGTTCCCGCGCCGCGTCTAGACGAGCCGTCAGCCCAGGTTGTCGATGAGCGCGTCGCCGAACTCGCTGGTCTTGAGTAGGGTGGCGCCGTCCATCAGCCGGTGGAAGTCGTAGGTGACGCGCCGCTGCTGAATCGTCCGCTTCATGGCAGCGAGGATCATGTCGGCGGCCTCGTGCCAGCCCATGTGCCGCAGCATCATCTCGCCTGAGAGGATCACCGACGACGGGTTGACCTTGTCCTGGTCGGCGTACTTCGGCGCCGTGCCGTGGGTAGCCTCGAACACGGCGTGACCGGTGTCGTAGTTGATGTTCGCCCCCGGCGCGATGCCGATGCCGCCGACCTGAGCGGCCAAGGCGTCAGACAGGTAATCGCCGTTGAGGTTCGGTGTGGCGATCACCTGGTACTCGTTGGCCCTGGTCAGCACCTGCTGGAGCATCGCGTCGGCGATCATGTCGTTGACGGTTATCTTCCTGCCGGTGTGCGGGTTATCGAAAGTTCGCCACGGGCCCCCATCGAGCGGGGTCGCGCCGAACTCCTTGTCGGCCAGTTCGTACCCCCAGTCGCGGAAGGAGCCCTCGGTGTACTTCATGATGTTGCCCTTGTGCACGAGCGTCACCGTCGACTTGTCGTTGTCGATGGCGTAGCGCATGGCCGCGCGCACGAGGCGCTCGGTGCCCTCGCGGGAGATCGGCTTGATGCCGATGCCGCTGCTGGCCGGGAACCGCACCTTGGCGAAGCGCTCGGGGAACTCCTTGGCGAACAGTTCGAGGAAGCGCTCGACCTCGGTCGTGCCCTCCTTGAACTCGATGCCGGCG
>DASROV010000390.1:0-6406 GCA_035646755.1 Trueperaceae bacterium
ACCGGATACTCCCAGGTTGGCGCGAGACATTGTCGATACACGACAGCATCGACATTCTCGTCAACAACGCAGGGATTGCCGGCCCCAACGCGCCAACCTGGGAGTATCCGGTAGACGCCTGGCACGAGATCGTGCGCATCAACCTCAACGGGCCCTTCTACTGCTGCAGGGTCGCGGCGCCCCACATGATCGAGAAGGGTTACGGCCGCATCGTCAACGTCGCGTCTATCGCTGGCAAGGAAGGCAACCCCAACGCCAGCGCGTACAGCGCCACCAAGGCGGGCGTGATAGCGCTTACCAAATCGCTTGGCAAGGAGTTGGCCGCGCACGATATCGCCGTCAACTGCATCACGCCGGCAGCAGCCCGGACGCCGATCTTCGACCAGATGAGCCAAGAGCACATCGACTACATGCTTTCCAAGATCCCGCGAGGTCGCTTCGTGGAGGTCGAGGAGATCGCGGCGTTGATCGCTTGGCTCGTCTCCAGCGAAAACTCGTTCACCACCGGTGCCGTGTTCGACATCAGCGGCGGCCGCGCGACCTACTAGGAGGCCGGATGAAGCTCGTCAGACACGGTCCGAGCGGCCAGGAGCAGCACGGGATCGTAGATCAAGACGGACAGCTGCGTGACCTGTCGGGCCGGGTCGACGCGGGCGAAGACGTCCTCGACCCGGCCATGCCTAAGCGCCTACAGGGCCTTGAGCTCGCTTCCCTACCTGTGGTGCGGAGCCCGTACAGGCTCGGGCCGTGCGTCGCGAAGGTAGGCAAGATCATCGGCGTGGGGCTCAATTATCATCAGCACGCACTGGAGTCGGGCATGGCGGCTCCTGCTGAGCCCGTGCTGTTCACGAAGGCCACGACGGCGCTCAGCGGCCCGAACGATGACGTTTTCCTGCCTCCATACGCAGCCAAGACGGATTGGGAGGTCGAACTTGCCGTCATCATCGGACGGCGCGCCAAGAACGTGCCTGAAACCGCTGCGTTCGACTACGTAGCCGGTTACAGCACTATGAACGACATTTCCGACCGGGCGCTGCAGTTGGAGGGCACGGGCCAATGGTTCAAAGGCAAGAGCCTAGACGGCTTCGCCCCACTTGGCCCGTGGTTCGTTACCGCCGACGAGGTCCCTGACCCACAGAACTTGCGCCTATGGCTAAGCGTCAACGACGAGATGAAGCAGGACAGCAGCACCGCTGACATGTTGTTCCCGGTCCGGCATCTGGTCAGCTACATCAGCCGCCACATGACCTTGATGCCCGGCGACATCATCGCCACCGGCACACCGCAGGGGGTCGGCATGGGCCACAAACCGCCGACCTATCTTCGCACCGGTGATGTCATGAAGTTGAGTGTAGAAGGACTGGGGGTCCAGCAGCAGGTCGTGAGGGCGGAGTAGTTGCCGGCGCCGGCTTGAACCAGCCTGCGCCGCCACCAACCGCTCCATAAAACAACCAGCCTCAAGCCACAACCCCGAGTTCACGCGCCAGCTCGTAAAGCTTGACGGCTCCCATCGCCGCCGCTGTGTCAGCCATCCCTTGCTCGACGACCCTCACGTCGTTGACGCCGGCCTCCTTCAGGAGCGCAACAAGGATGCGCGGGAACACGTCGCCGCCGTAGACGACGACCGGCGCGTCGGGGTCGGCTGCGGTGAGCAACGATAGATCGAGTGAAGCAAGCGCACCGAGTAGGTAGCTCGTCATGCGATCACGCCCCAGGCCCGCTAGTTGCTCACCCACGCGCACCAAGAAGAGCGCCCTACCGAAGCCGTGATCACGGGCGGCGTGCGCGCCGGCAAGTGCGGCCTCGAAGTCGAGCGCGAGCCCGTCCAACTCGACGACGCTGCTCTTGAGGATGGTGTTGCCGAGGATGGCGGCCAGCAGCTCCCCGGTCACGGCGGTACGAGACCCCAAGATGCTTCCGTCAACGTCGACCTCGATGGCCTTGTGGTGTGATCCGATGTGTAGATAGACGGTCGACCGGTCGAGGCCCAACATGTCGTGCAGCCCCGCGATCTCCGCCTCTTCACCCCGCAGCACATCGCCGGCGGCCAGCCCTGCAAGACCGTTTCCGGCCGGCAGCGTCTTCACCCCCGGAACGAACGACAGTGGAACCTCGCTGAGGTCAGTGAAGGACTTCTGCCGCATGCCGGCGGCCACGTCGTCGCGGCTCGCAGGGGCCGGCAGGTGCGGCAGTTCGAACAGCCCCATGTTCGAGGTGATCATGCCCGAGCAGATGATCGCTGTCGGTCGGGCGGCCGACGTTTCAAGTAGCTCCCGAAGGGCCGCAACTACCTTGTCCGTGTTGCCGTCCAGAGCGGTGTCTCTGGCGCCAACCGAACGGCTACCGGTCCACTGGACCGCATCGTCTCGCCACACGCGCAGACGTGTCCTGGTGGTTCCAGAATCGACGACGGCGTAGCAGGGGCTCATCACCGTTCGCCCACCGCGAGGGCTCGCACCTTGTCCTCGTCGACCTCGATGCCCAGTCCGGGGCCCTGCGGCACCGCCAGATGGCCGTCCTTGACCTCCAACGCACTCTCCGTCAGGATCGCGTCTCCCAACGGGTTCGTACCGAACCAGTACTCCATCTGATGCAGGTTCGGCACGGCCGCCGCGCAGTGGGCGCTCGCCACGAAGTGGATGGCGGAACCGATGCTCACGTGCGGCGTGAACGCCACACCGAACGAGTCCGTCAGCACGGCGATGCGTTTCAGCTCAGTTATGCCGCCGCTACGGCAGACGTCGGGCTGAACGACGTCAAGCGCTGCCGCCTTTAAGTACCTGAGCACCTGGTAGCGCGTAGTGATGACGTCGTTGGCGATCGGGAGCGCCAGCGCACGCGCGACCTCGGCATAGCCGTCGATGAATTCGTGGGGCAACGGCGCTTCCAGGAACCCCACCCCGAGGGACTCGAGTTCTCGCCCGACACTCACGGCCTTACCGACGTCGTAGTTGCCGGCGGCGTCAGCGAATATCGCCAGGTCAGTCCCGACCAGTTCGCGCACCGCCGCGACGGAGGCGACGTCGGCCGCCGGGTCACTGCCTATCGCCATCTTCAGACCACGGAAGCCACGTTCCACGGCGCTAGTCGCCGCAGCAAGCATGCGGGCGTGATCGGCCTCGCCGCGGGCGGCTCGGGTGGCGGGAACGCCCGAGGCGTAGACCAGTATGCGATCGCGGTAGGCGCCGCCCAGCAAGCGGTGGATGGGCTCGCCCGTGGCCTTGCCGATGATGTCCCAAAGCGCGATGTCGACACCGCTCATCGCCTCGACCAGGAAACCGCCCTCATGGCCCCGTAGGCGCATTGAGGCGTACAGCGTCTCCCAGATCACCTCGACGTTGCGTGGGTCGGCGCCGATGAGCATGTCGCGCAGTAGGTCGTTGATTATCAGTTGTGCCACGCGCGGCGCGACCGGAGCCTTCGCCTCTCCCCAACCGACGACGCCCGAGTCGGTTTCGATCCGGACCAGCGTGGTATCGATGCCGGTCGCATATGACGGGCGCATGCGCGCGGGGTGCGGTACCTGCGTGCTGTTCCAGTGCGCCAACGGATCGCTTGGCCCGGCCTGTTCTTCGGCACCCCATGAAGCCTTGCCCCAGTAGGTTCCCGCCGGGTTCGGTGCGCTCACGGCGATGGCTTCGACGTCGACGATCCTCATGTCACGCCACCCTGTGCTCGGCCACGAACTCGTCGCGAACCTCTATGCCCAAGCCCGGCCGGTCCGAAACGTGCAGCTGGCCGGCCCGCCAATCGAGCGGCTCGAAAAGCAAATCGTCGACCAGCGGGTTGTCAAACACCGGGAACTCATGGATGAACACGCTTGCCTCGCTTACCGCCCATTGGAGCGACGCTGCGATATGGATCGCCGAGCCGATGCTCACGTGCGGGGCGACCCGCAGGTTATGAGCGTCGGCCAGCACGCCGATCCGGTGGCAGGCGGTGATGCCGCCCGCGCGGCAGATGTCGGGTTGTAGGACGTCGAAAGTGCCCTGGCCGATCAGCTGCGCGAAGCGGTAATGCGTGCACTCGCACTCCCCACCGGCGATGGCGATATCGCATTTGTCGCGCAGCAACGTGTAGCCCGCCACGTCCTCGGGCGGGATAGGCTCCTCGAGCCAGGCGAAGCCTTCGCCTTCGAGCACCCTCGCCATCGCCACCGCCTCGGCGGTGCTGTAACGGCAGTTGGCGTCGGCCATAAGGTCCATGGAGTCCCCGACCGCCCTCCTCGCGAGTTCCGCCTTCTGCCGATCGACGTGCGGGTCCTGGCCGACCTTCAGCTTCATGGCAGAGAAGCCGGCGTCGTGATAAGCGGTGGCAGCCGCCGCCAACTCCTCGGGCGGAAGCCACTGCAGCACGCTGGCGTAGGTGCGCACGCTATCTCGGCGCTTGCCGCCAAGCAAGGCGTAAACCGGCACGCCGAGCACCTTGCCCGCGATGTCGTAAAGGGCGATATCGACTCCGCTCATCGCTTCCAACATGAAGCCAAGGGAGTGTCCGCGTGGCCGCATCAGGGCGTACTGGCGGTCCCACAACACGGTGGGTTGGAGCGCGTCGAGCCCGATGAGGTTGGGGGCGATGAGCGTATCGATGACGGTCTTGGTCACCTCGGGGGCAACTGGGGCGTGAACCTCGCCCCAGCCCACGACGCCGTCTTCCGTCTCGACTCGCACGAGAGTCGTCTCCGCGAACTTGAACGGCACCGCGAAGCTGGCGGCTTGCCAGGTCCCGATGCCGGGAACCGGCGCCTTCAGGACCATGGCCTCAATGCTCGAGATCTTCACGACACGACCCTCATGCTGTTATGCCTCCGGTGCGGCGGCGCGCGCCCAGTGAGCCGCTTGCCTGCGCCTCGATCAGGGTGAGGAGCAACGGCCCTTGGCCCCAGGGGAACACGCCAAGCGGGGCGTTGACGTAGGTATCGCGGGTGCCCACTGGGGTCGCGAAGGAGATCGGTAGGCTCCCGTCGTCGGAAGTGGCGGTCAACAGCGCAGTCACGGCTCGTTCCAGCATCAAGTCCAACTCACTTCCGGCGATCGCGTCGAGCAAGCCAAGCCTCAGCGCTTTGGAGACACCAGAGGCGAAGAACGCCGCCGCCGAGTACTCCAGGGGCGTCTCGAAGTCGTCGAGGACGGTGTGCCAGGCGCCTCTCGTCGCTTGCCGGCGCAGCACGGCGCTCACCTGCCGCTCGAGCAGAGTCGTCAAGTGGGCACGTGCAGCCAGGGAGGCCGGCAGCTCGGCGATCGTGTCGATCAGGCCGTGCATCGCCCAACCGTTGCCACGCGCCCAGTTGCAGTCGCTTTGGGTCCTGGTCCTCGCGTCGAAGCCGTGGCGGAACAGGTCGGTTGCCGGGTCATGAAGGACGCTCGTGTACGAGCTGACGTTGGTGATCGCGAGGTCGCGCCAGGCCTCGTCTGCTGTGACACGGGCCAGCCGTGCGAGGAAGGGTGCGTCAAGCGCCATGCAATCGACCCAGATCTGGTTGTTAAGCCCCTTCAGGTCCGGGCGGTGGACGGCCACACCACCGACTTCCGGGAACGACCGGTGCAGTTCCCCGAGCTCTAGCGCGGCGGCGAGGTACACCTCGTCGCCGGTAGTCTCGTGAAGGTCAAGGATGACAACGCCCGGGGCGACGTGGTCGGCGTAAGGGAAATGGGTCTTCGTACCTAGACGCGCCACGCACCAGGGGCGTACCAGACCGACTACGATCTCCGCGGCTCGAACGTCGCCGGTATGTCGAGAGAATTCCAACAGCGCCCGCAAGCAGATGTCCTCCCCGAATCCCCACACCTTGAACTCGTACGCCATGGCTCGCTCTGTGACTGCCCGCATGATCGCCGCGTATCGGCGCTCGTCTGTCACGTGGATCAGGCCGTTACCGGGACCAGCAACAGGTCTTCGATCTCCGCGAGCAGGGTGCTCAATTCGGCCTGGTCGGCGGCGTCAAGAGGCACAGCCCCAACACGCACGTGGGTGGAATCGATGACTCCGCGGCGTCTGAGCACCTCCTTGGTCATGTCCATGCGGAACACGGACTGGAAGGTGAGTAGCGGCAGGCTACGGTTGTACAGAGCCCGGGCGTCGGCCACGTCACCTTGGCGGTAGAGCTCGAAGATGCGCACGTGAACCTCGGTGATCTCGCTGGCCGGCATGGCCCCGATCGCCCCTCGGTTGAGTTCGTCCATGATGAAGCGGCCGCCGGCGCCACCGAACACGCCTGCCAACGCCGCCGGTGGGTCGTCGAGGAGCCGAGTGATGCGTTGTCCCCCCGGGCTCGTCTCCTCCTTCACGTAGCGGATCTGCGGCACCTTGACGATCAGGTCTTTGATCGCGTCGGGCCCGTAGGCCGAGCCCAGCGGCGGTGGGGCGTTCTGCAAGATAAGTGGCAGGTCGATCGCCGCAGCCAGCT
>DASROV010000391.1:0-2675 GCA_035646755.1 Trueperaceae bacterium
CTTGGACAGCGCACGTACTCCAACACCAGCCCGGCCTTCCCCACCATCATCGTGCAGCAGTTGATGTCGTCGGGAAGGTACGCAGCGGCGGTAGGCGAGCCGTCCGCCCACCCTGGCTCCGCGCTCGACGTCTTCTTCCGCACCATGCTCGGCGTCGGCACCACCGGCAACCTGGGCGCGTTCCTCTCACTGGTCGGCCCCAACCTCGAGGGCTACGCCGACCGCGAGCCGGCCAAGCGCGCTTGGGACGGCCAGTCGTACTACGGCGAGGTGTGGGACGCCAAGCGACCCCACTGCGTGTTGACCGCCGCGCTCTGCGACTTCAGTGCCTGGCTGAACAACGACCCTGGCATGACCAACTGGTCGTGGGAGGTCGAGATGGTCCCCATGGGGTACGACCTCTCGGGCGTTAGTCCGGGCACCGGGTCCCTGGCCGTCGAGGCCGAGCCGTTCCTGCGGTTCATGGCCAAGTATTGGGTGAACGGCGGGGCCGGCACGGACCAGGCCAACCCGCAGATAGGCGAAGAGCGCAACGGAGATTGGACGCAGTACGTATGGCACAACGGCGCCCTCGCAGGGACCGAGGCCTGGGCACTGCAGGTCGGTGGCCCCAACAAGCCGGCCAGCCGCAACCTGCCACCCATCGACGGCCAGGGCCGCATCGTCGACGACTTCGGCAACCTCTCGCCGGTGGCCCTGTCGCTACCCAACGGCCTCGACATCTTCATCGCCATCAACCAGTACGAGAGCGACAGGAAGTGCAAGCAGGCGACCGACTACACCTGCGCCGGCGCCTACAACCTGCTGCCTTCGTTCCTCTATTACGGCGCCTCACAGATCGATTGGTCACTCGTCGTGCCGATCTCTCAATGACGGTCGTACGGTCGCCTGGCTAGATCAACAAGCCCTTCGGCGTGAGCACGAACTCGACGCGGCCGAGGATGTAGTCGAGCAGGATGGCGAGCATGGCGGCGGGCAAGGCTCCTTCCAGGACGTACGGGTAGTTGGCCGTGCTGATACCGCCCGCGATCGGCACGCCAAGGCCGCCGGAGCCGACGAAGGCGCCAAGGGCCGCGGTGCCGACGTTGATGACGACGCTCGTGCGCACGCCGGCAAGGATGATGTTGCTGGCGTTCGGCAGTTCGATCTGCAGGAGGATCTGGTTCGCCGTCATGCCCATACCTCTGGCCGAGTCGATGACGAAGCGGTCGACCGCCTCCAGACCGGCTACGGTGTTCCTCACCACGGGCAGCATGCCGTAGAGGATCAGGGCGATGATGGCGGGCCAGAAGCCGAAGCCGATGATCGGCACCATGATGGCCACGATCGCCAGCGTCGGCACCGTCTGGCCGGCGTTGACGAAGTTGCTCACCAGCGGTAAGAACTCCCGGAACTGGTCGCGGGTGACCATGATGCCGAGGAACAGGCCGACGGACACGGTGATGAGCGAGGACACGATGACCAACTCGAGATGCTCGGCCGTGAAGCCGATAACCGTCGCCCGCGGGTAGAGCAACCTGAACGACTCAGGGAATATTCCGCCGAGGACGCTGTCCCAGATAGGCATGTGACCGAACAGCGACCAGAACGTGAGGAAGATTGACGCGGCCCGCACAAGAGAGCGCACGATGCTCTGCCCGCCGTGGTAGGCGTTGGCCAGGCCGAACTCGATGAGTGCGAACAGCAACACGGCGACGCTCAACGGCAAGGCGGTCTCCAGCGCCCCGACGTCCAGCACGGTCTCCTGGCTCAGACCCAATGTCGGCAACCAGAAGCTCGGCGCCAGCGACGCCACCTCGCCGGCCCAACGTTGGTCTTGAAGCGTGATCTGCACCGGCCCGAGCAGCAGTAGCACGACCCCGAGTACCGCCCACGCCAACGACGCGGGTGGAACTA
This sequence comes from Trueperaceae bacterium, assembly GCA_035646755.1. Lineage (GTDB taxonomy): Bacteria > Deinococcota > Deinococci > Deinococcales > Trueperaceae > DASRWD01. Next base: position 1,897 of record DASROV010000391.1, read on the forward strand.
CCGTCGCGGCTCGCCGCTTGGTCACCGCGGCCGTCACGTAGCTTGCTCTTCGGGTGACATGGAGCCGTTCCCCTCGGCGTGCTCCTTGAGCGCCTCCAGCGTCACACTGCCCACCAGCCTGCCCTCTTCGTCCACCACGGGCGTAGCACCGAAGCCGCTTGACAGCATCACCGAGAGCGCTTCGCGCAACGTCGCGCCCTCCCTGGCCGCGGTCTCCCGCAAGGGCGCGCGCTGCACGGCCGCCGGGAGCGTGGCGGTCGCTGCCAACATCTCGGCGCTAACCCAGCCCTTGAGCTTGCCCTGCCGGTCGACTACGAACGCGCTGGCCAACTCTTGGCGGTTCATGAGGGCGAGCGCTTCGTCCAGCGTGCCGTCCTCCTTTACCACCGGCGGGTCGCGGTCCATGATCTCGTGCACGCGCACCAGTCCAAGGCGCTTCAATTGCCGGTCGGCGCCGACGAAGTCGCGCACGAACGCGTCTTTCGGGTTGGCCAGCAGGTCGTCTGGCGCGTCGAACTGCACCAGCTTGCCCTCGCGCATGACCGCGACGCGGTCACCCATCTTGATGGCCTCGTCGATGTCGTGGGTAACGAAGATGATGGTCTTGCCGATCTCCTGCTGGATCTGCAGGAACTCGTCTTGCAGCGTCTCACGGGTGATGGGGTCGACGGCGCCGAACGGTTCGTCCATCAGCATGATGGGCGGGTCGGCGCCGAGTGCCCGCGCCACGCCGACGCGCTGCTGTTGGCCACCGGAGAGTTGGCGCGGGTACTTGGCGC
>DASROV010000392.1:0-10295 GCA_035646755.1 Trueperaceae bacterium
GACGGGCACGGTCGAGCCGTCGGCCGCGAGCAGTTCGTAGCGGTAGGCGATGGCGGGGTCGCCGGCGAGCCGCAGCTCGAGGTGGTTCTCGCCTGCTGGCACGCTGACGCGGTACCAGTCGAGATCTTCGGCCACCGCCACGGTGCCGGTCACCGCTGCACCAGCAGCCAGCGGAGTCGCCGTGGCGGGCGTGTCGTTCGGCGCCTCCGGCTCGCTGCCGGCGGCGGCCGGGAAACCAACGGCCCACTCATAGGGCCCGAGCCGCGAGGCGGTGCCCCAGGCGGCAAGCGCCGACCGGTACTCGTGGTCGACGCCGGCCGTAGCTATCTCGGCCTCGTGTATCGCGACCTTCTGCGGTGGGTAATAGAAGCGGTCTCCGGTCGCGGTCTTCGGTGCGCTAAGCCGGACGTAGCGAGCCCACACCGGCTCCTCGAAGGCGATCTCGCTTTGGGAATCAGGACTGGGGGCGAGGGGCCACTCGCCAAGCACTCGCCACGGTCCGGCGGGACCGGACATGCTCACCGCCACCTCGACGAGGTCGAACAGCTCCGTGGCCTTCGACTCCGCTGGTTGCAGCCAGGTGACGCGGTTGACGAGCGCGGCGCGGCCGTGGTTGAAGCCGATGACGACATCGAGGGCCTCGCGGCCGCGGAGGTCGACTCGCCCGCTGTCGGCCTCTCTTAAGAGGAGGTTGGCAGCGGCGGTTTGGCCGAGGAGCGGCTCGCTCCAGACGACGTGGCCGCCGAACGACGGCGCCGCCAGGTCGAGGCCCGAGAAGAGCGCGGGATCCGCGGCGATAAGCTGCCATTCACCGAGGAAGCCGCGGTTGCCGCCGCCTTGCGAGTCTACGAACACCAGGCGGGCGTAACGAGCAGTAACCGGCTCCGGGAAGACGAACGCCTGGTCCACCCTCGCCGCCCCCAGTTCGGCCTCGAGCACGGACTTGAAAGTCACGCCGTCAAGTGACGTCTCGACGCGGAAACGGCGCAGCTGCTCACCTACCGCCACGTCAGAGAGCGGCTGCAATACGGTGCCGACGAGCGCAACGGGTTCATCGCCAGGCAGTTGGAACGTGGGCGAGTGCTCCTCACTTACGTAGCTGCCCGTCGACACGGCGACACGGTCGTCGGCCAGCCAGCGGTCCCGACTGGTGCCCTCGAACCCAGGCGGCGCGGAGGCGCCGAAACCTGCGAACAGCACGTTCGGCCGGCCAAGCAGGGGCTCAGGAAGCGGCCAGTAGGCGTGAGGGCTCAGCGGCGACGCCTCGCAGCGCAAGCCCAGTCTGGCATCGCCGACAGCGCTCAACAGCGGGCTGCTGGCTGCGAGCTCGAGCGTGAGCGGGGCGTCGTCACCCATGTCGCTCGGCAGCTCGAGGCTGAAGGGCACTTCGACGGTTGCGCCGGCGCCGACCTCGACCACCGCAGGCAGGTCGACTCGTGCCAGGGGATCGTCAACCGCGGCGACGAGGTCGAGCGTGACGGGCTCGTCGAGGCTGCTGCTTAGCGAGACCGTCCCGGCCACGCGCTGGCCCTCGTGCCAGAAGGCGGTCGCCTCGTCTACCGCCAGCGTCACGTCGACCGCCAACCGGTCACCGGCGGGAGCTGGCAGCAGGGCTTCCGCGGCGGGAGGCGACTCGAAGGTCAGCTCGGCATCGTACTCGCCGGCGCCCAAGAAGCGCAGGTGGGCCGCGCTGCCGGCCGGTAGCGTGATCTCATGCGCGTCGTCCACCGCCGCGAACTGCTGGCTGCCGCCCGCCAGCAACACGTCGAACCTTACTTGATCGTCGGCCTCGACGACCAATCGTAAGAGGGTGTCAGCGGGGTAGCTAGGCAGGACGTAGAGATCGCGGTCACCGCCAGCGCCCACCCGGCCTTGCCAGGCGAGGTCCGCAGGCAGCGCCGAGGCCTCGGCAGGCACGTCGTTGGGCTCGAGGTCTACGGGCAGATCGAACGAACCGAGGCTGGTGAGTCGCAGTTGGTAGTAGCCGCTTGGCGTCGTGTCCAACCGCCGGCCAGCGAGGTACAGCTCGTGGTCACCCGCCAGCAGCCACCGCTCCGCCACCACCCTGCCGTCGGGGCTCGTCGGTAGCTGGCGCTGGTTCTGGTTGTCCAAGGTGAGCATCCAACCAGGGTCGGGCTCGGCCGGCACCAGTTCGATGCGGACATACTGGTCGGTGGCGAGGCCGAAGCGGTAGTGATCTTCGTCATCCGCGCTCGCCAGCCGACCCACGTGCACCACGTCGGGTCTAAGGCGCACGGCGCGGGAGCGGTCGTCGTTCGGTTCGTACTCGAGCAGGCCGGGCGGCGGCGGCGGCAGCGGCGGCAGTTCAGCCGCGGCCGGTGCCTCGACGGCTTCCTCGACCGCCTGCTCTACCGCCTCCTCGGCCGATCCCTCGGAGGCGTCGACCTTCGGCGCCGGCGCCAGCGCTTCTCCCGGCGCCGGCGCGTCCTCAGCTTCCTGCTGTGCCGGTGCCGGGCCGAGCGCGAGCGCCCGCACGGCGTACTCGCCCTCCGCGCCACTCACCCTCAGGTAGTGCGCGCCCGGAAGCAGCACGACGTCGTCGAGGCGGAGGCGGCCCTCGCCCCTAACGGAGGCCCGTGACCGGCCCGCTGCGTCGTAGATGCCGATCTGCTCTACCCCCCTGCCCACGGCCTGCAGCCGGAACCGCTGGGCCTCACCGCTGACATCGAGCCTAAAGAAGTCGACGTCCTGGGGCCGCAGCTCACCGCGAGCCTGGGCCTCGGCGCCGAGCGGCGTGGCGCCCTCAAGCCGGTCGTTGGGCTCGCGCTCGTAGCCGTCTGCGGGTGGCGCGGCGCTCGTCAACGCCACGGTGTAGGCGGCGTCGTCGGCACTTGACACGATGAGTTGGTAGGCGCCCTCGGCGAGGGTCAGCCCCGGCGAGGTGCCACTGACGCCTCTGCGCTCCTGCAACACGGCGCCTTCAGGGCGGCGGAGCTGCAAGGTCACTTCTGCATCGGCTTCGATGGCCAGGTCCCAGGTGGAGCCGGCTAGGTCGGCCGGCACGTCGATGCGAAGGTGATCGCGGCTCTCCGCTGTGCCGCGAAGCTCGCTGCCCAACGGGAAACGGGTGGCGTCGGCCCATTTGTCGTTCGGCTCCACCTCGATGCCGTCGCTGCGTCGGCCCTGCGACGTTAGCGCGACAGTGACGAACCCGGCTTCAGCGGGCGAGCCCGGTACGACCGTGGCCCGGTAATCACCAGGCGCGAGGCCGAGGTTGGCGAGCCGCACGGGCGCGTGATCGTTGACGGCGATCCGACCCACCTCGCCTTCAGGCCCGGCGAGCACGAGGGTAGGAGCGGTGCCAAGCGGCGCCCGCAACTCCAGGTTCCAAACGAACCCGCCGCTTTCGGCGCCGAGCGTGAACGGAACCTCGACGCCGCCTGCGAGCGGAGCGAAAACGTCGAAAGGACCGTCGAGTTTCTGGCCGGCACGATGTTCCGCCGAGTCGTCGGCAAGAGGTGTCGGCCGCAGGTTGACGACGTAAGCGCCCGCCGCCTGCGCGTGCGAGAGGCCCAATAGCAGACGACCGGGCGTAACCATGAAGGGAGCGGAGACGGCCCGCGAGCCGTCGGACGTGCCGAAGCGGAACAGCGTGTCGGCGCCGGTAACGTCCCCGCCGGCGGCGGCGAACTCGACGTCGACGAGGTCTACCTGAGTGAGACCGCCGCTTGGTCCCTCGATCTCGAGCTGCCAGACGTTGGCGGCCTGCGCCTCGTCGATTACCCAGGCGAACGCGTCCTGGTCGCCGCGGGCCATCTCGCCGGCCAGGCAGATAGTGCCGGTGACGCCCTTGGCGGCTGCGACCACGGCGTCCGGCCCCTCCCCGCTGAGAACGGTCGCCGCGGCCGGGACGTCGTTCGGCTCGAGCTCGTACATGCACTGCTGCGCCAGCGCCGCCCCCGTAAGCAGCGTTGCCAGCAACCCGGCGAGCAGGCGCCACGACCAGCGGGCCAACGGTCTAGCCACCGAGTGCCGCCGCGTCCTTCATACGTCCGTCGGCCGTGGTCATGGCCGCTCACCTCCGTCTGCGATCTTCGTCGAGCCACCTTCGGGCGGTGCGCCGCCGGGGCCGGCCTCGGCCTCCAGGAACGAGACGAGGCCAGCGAACGTCGTGAAGGTCCGCAAGGCTCCGTCTTCGGTGTCGCGCAGGCTAAGCAGGAGCGCCGCGCCCCCACCGAACGCGAGGTTTAGAAGGTAACGACGTTCGCTTCGGCCCACCACGCACCCCTTATCGCCCCTCGGGCATCGGCTGGCAGGTTACGCACGCGGCGTCAATTCACCGTCAAGGGCGCCAAACGACGGAGCGCAGTGAGGCGAGCCAGCTCGCGGGACGCGCGACGAGACTCGTCGCCATGGCTCGCGGCAGGCCCGCCGCCTGTTCCCCGAGCGCCTGCGCGACGCGCTCATGCACAGCGGGTTCGACGGTGAATCCGCCAGCGCTGCTCCCCCCAGCTTCTCTCCAGAGGCTGCCGAGGAGCCACGCCTGCGGTACCTGAACGCAACTGAGCGTGTCGATGAGGCCAGCGCCCGCCTCTGCACCGAACAGCACCCGTTGCGCGGCGTCGGCGCGCTCCAGGTGTAGCGGGCCGGCGCCGTCGAGAAGGCCGGTCCGCAGTTCGGCCAGCGCGGTGACGAAGCTGAGGTGAGGGCTGGCGAGTGGCTGACTACGAACGCGGGCGGTCCAACCGGCGGCGGCGAGTGGCTCGGCTGTGGCCAGCGCCAGCTCGAGCCACAGCCACGGCACGACGTCCTTCCAGCCCGACGCCTCCAGGCGCTCGATGGCCGCTACCGCCGCGGCGACGCGCTCCTGGCTCGTCCTAGTGGCGACCACCGCCCGTTGCGCGTCGAGCTCGGCCGACTTGCGCTCGTCGCCAAGCGCGGCGGAGGCCGCCGCAGCGGCCCGGTACTCGGTATTGGCGAGCTCGTCGAGGCCGCAGAGGTAGGCGACCTCGGCCTTCTGCTCGCCGGCGCGCATGCCCAACCTGGCGTCACGATGTCGTTCGGCCACCTCCTCGACCTCGCAGGCGGTGTTCCACGCCGGCCCCAGCTCACCAAGGCGTGAGTACACGACCGCCAGGTTGACGAGCACCTGCCCCTCGAGCCCGACCGAGCCCGATCGCCTGGCCAGCGCCAGGCTCTCCCTGAAGTAACGCACGGCCCGACGGTAGTCGCCGCTGCGGTCGGCGGTCGCCGCTAAGTTGTTGAGTGTGCCGATGATGTCGCCCTGCTGCCCCGAGGCCCGCGCCAGGGTGAGCGCCTCCTCCAAGTGAACGAGCGCGTCGGCCGGCCGACCCCTGATGCCCGCGATGCTGCCGAGGTTGTTCCGCGCGCGGTAGCGCTCGACCGGGTCGGGCGCCGTGACGTTGGCGGTGAAGGAGCGCTCGGCGCCATCGAGATCACCGGCATAGAACTGGGCACCGCCGATGGCGTTGCGGGCGCGGGCGATGAGGCGCTCGTCGCGGATCCGGGCGGCGATCTCCAGGGCCTCGAGCGCTCGCTCCAGGCCTTCGCCGACGCGGCCGCTCCTGAGGAGTGAACGAGAGCGCCTCATCTTCACCTCGGCAAGGTCGACGTCGCGCTGAAGTTGCCAGCCGAGATCCTCGGCCACCGCCAACGCTGCGTCCTGAAGCGCCTCATCGCCGAGCTGCGCGGCACAGCCTTCAAGTAGCAGCGACGCCTCGAGGAGAACGCTGGGGCTCTCGTAAGCGGCCCAGCAGGCCCTCAACAACAACGGCACCGCTTCAGCTGGGGCGGACCTCTGGATGCGGTTCTCGGCCGCCCTTAGCAGCAGGGGTGCGGCCGCGGCGGGCTTGCCTGCGCGTAGGAGGTGTGTGGCTACGGTCTCAGCAGGGACCCGATCTACTGACAGCAGCGCCTGTGCCACGCGCCCATGCAACAGCTGCCTAACGGCCGCAGGCGCCCTGCTGATGACCTTGGTCGCCAGTTGTGGCGCGAGCTGGAGTTGCTCATCGAGCCAGCCGGCGCGCTCGAGCCGCGCGAGGTCGCCGGCCACCGCGAGGGGCCGCCGTTCGAGCACCTCGCTTACCGTCTCGACGTCGAGCGCGCCCTCACCGATGGCAAGTGCGAGCGCCAACTCCTCTAAGTCCGCGGGCAGGTTCGCCTTGGCGGGGTCGGCAGGCAACGGCTTCCCGTCGCGTATCGACTCCATCAGCGCGAGCGTCTCCGCCGAAGGCGCCACGCCCAGCTCACGCTGCAAGTCTTCGCGGCAAGCGTCGAACCTTAGCTGGGCGCCGTATTGACCCGTAACCTGAAAGGCCAGCCGGATCGCCGCGCGGTGCAGCACCTCGTCGAGCGGATCTGCGCCCAGCGCCGCATCGACGAGCTCGAGTGCGTCATCATGGCGGCCCTCCGCCTCGAGGCGCTCGGCGCCTGCCCGCAAGGCCCGCTCCGCCAGGAGTTCCAACTCATTCCTGGCCTGCTCAAGCCAATCACGGAAGGCCGGCGTGGCGATTAGCTCGAGGCCGGGGAGCAGCTTCACAGCGTCGAGCGCAGCTGACGGCACGTCAGCACCGGCCAACACCCGCTCGAGCGCGGCGACATCGGTGTCGGCGCTCACCGCGACGGTGTCGCCGTGCTCGCTGAGCCAGGTCACCGCCCCGGGCAGCTTGCGCAAGGCGTAGAGCTCTTGGCGGAGGTTGGCCAGTCGCCCCGGTCCCCACAGCAGCTCGGCCAGGACGTCGCGCCTCACCGCTGCCGCGCGCACGCAAAGATAGGCAAGCAAAGCGGCGCCCTTGCGGGACCCGGGACGAACCTCCATTCCGGAGTGCTCGAAACGAACCTCGCCAAGCAGGGTCGCGCGCAGCCCTGACGTCACGCGTCAGTGCGGAACGCTGCTGGCTCCACGCGACGGTTACACCCGGCCGACCGGAGCGAGATGAGCTCACGTCGGATCACGACAACGATGTTACGGCCTGGGCCGGCTACCTCGCCATGAGATAGTCCTGAGCCCAGGCCGTATGCGATTGTCTGCTTGGCGATTGGCTGGTTAGCTACTTACTTCAGCCTCCAGCGATCACCTGGAGAAGCGCTCCCACGCCCGCCGCCGCGGCTTGCACGGCCGTTAGCGACTCTTGCGTAACGCCCTGCATGGCGAGTTGGTGGGCGTTGGCGACGAGCAGTTCGAGGTCGGCGGCTTGCGGATGGGAAGCGAGGTCGTTCATGATCCCCGCCCCCTGACCGCCGCACGGGTGACCCCAGTCGGCGTTGAAGCCTTCACCACCTTCACCGGCGATGCAGTTGAGCACGTGGCCGAGGTGGGTCGAGGCCATTGCCAAATCCTCCGCCGAAGCGCTGAAACCGGAGTGGGTGATGGCTGTCGCAAGCTGCTCGGCCAGCTCTCCGCTCGGCGCTTCGATCATCTGCGATGTGGCGACGCCGCCGATTAGCAACGCGGCGATAGCTATCAACATTATCCGCACGGTTCGCTTGGCCTTCAGAAGTTTGCTCACAGGTGGTTCCTCCCATGTCTCCCGGCTTCGCTGCCGGGGCTCGCAGGGCGCGCGAGGCGCCTGTCTGCCATACGGTTGTGCTTGGCCGGCCCTACGCTTCAGTACTCAGGCGTGGTCGCGGCTTGAGGGACGTCGAGGACGAACGCTTCCAGGGCTTCCTCATCGGGCGCGAGCGGCTCCTCGCCAGCCGGATAACCGTTCTGTTGCAACACGAATGCCAAGACGTCGGCGTACTGTTGGGGCTCGAGGCTGCCCGGCGCACTGAACGGCATGGCGCTGCTGACGAAGGCGTACAACGCGCCTAGCGAGCTGCCGTGCCAGTGTTCGCCGATGGGCGCCAACTGCGGTCCGAAGCCGCCTTCGAGTTCGGCCCCGTGACAGCCAGAGCAGTTGGCGAGGAAGACCTCGGCGCCGACAGCGGCCTGTTCCTCGGTGTACACGCCCGTCGAGACGTCTGTCGCGTCGCTGGCGGGAGCAGCGGGCTCCTGCGCGAGCGCGATCGCCACCGCGGTGAGCAGGCCGGTGGTCGCGAGGAGAATAGCCGCTGCGCGCGAGCTTATCCGGCGCCCCCGGCTCGTATTTCGGCGGCGGCTTGGCACTTTGCTGTTCGCTGTGGGTGTGGGGCTCTCAAGCGGGTTCGTTTCAGGCATCGTCGATCCCCTCTCACACGTTGATACGCACGGCAGCGGAGATCGGATGCACGCGCGGCTCGCGCGAGTACTTAATTCAGTTGGCGGTCTGAGGGAACAGCGGCGTCGGCCGGCGGCCGACGATCACGACGTGGCACTCGCGGCAGCGCGGCTCATAGCTCTCGGCCGCACCGACGAGCACGATGGGATCGTCGTAGTGCGCGGGCGCACCGTGAATGAGCCGCTGGGTGCGGGTCGCGGCCCGGCCACAACGGCAGATGGCCGTGAGCTTCTCGACTACCTCGGCCCGCGCCAGCAGGCCCGGCATGGGCCCGAACGGTTCACCACGGAAATCGAGGTCGAGGCCGGCGAGGATCACGCGCTTGCCGCCGTCGGCCAGCCGCCCCACCAGGCCGACGAGTTCGCCGTCGAAGAACTGCGCCTCGTCGATGGCCACGACCCTGGTCTCGTCGAGCACCGCCGCCTCGAGCTCGGCCACGCTGGCGACGGGCTGGGCGTCGAGGGTGCGACCGGCGTGCGAGGCGACCGCCAGCTTGTCGAAGCGGTCGTCGATCACTGGTTTGAACACCTGCACCGCCTGCCGGGCGATGAGGGCCCGCGTCACACGGCGGATGAGCTCCTCGCTCTTGCCGCTGAACATCGGCCCGACGATCACCTCGACCCACCCGCTCGCGAAGGAGTGACCTAACACCGCCACATCGTAACGCCGGCCGCAGCCCTACTCGGCCGGAGGCTTAGGAGTGGGACTCTAGCGGCGCAATACGGTCACAGCCCGAACGCCGCCAGTGGCAGCATGGCCTCGAGCTCCTCAGCGTACGGCCGCACCAGCTCGACGTTGGCGGCGAGAACCGGCGCCGACAGCTCACTTGACAGGTCGCGAACGGTCGGGCTCGAAGAGCCGTTGGCCAGATCGGTTAGATCTACCCGCTGCCCATCGAAACCGGCAGCGCGGATGACTTGACCCCTAACCCAGGCGTACTCGGCGAGCGAGAACCGGTTGGCGTTCAACGCCTCGACCTGTAGTTCCTTGGCGTCGACGACCAACCTGAGCAGGTCGGCGTAACCGCGAGCCAGTTGCCGCAGGTTGGGGTCGCGGCCCTCGGCAGTTATCTGCTCGTAATGCGTCTTCAAGCGGAACAGTTCGCCCTCGAGCCCCGTCAGGATCGCTCGCGAGGCCGCCAGGTAGCGATCGACCTGCGCCGGCTTGAGCTCCCCGTCAGCGGGCGCCTCGAAGGCGCTGCGGTCCTTCACGCGTTCCTCGAGTTGCTCTAGCTGCGCGAAGTCACGCGCGGCGTTGATGGTGTTCATGGCGGGACGCACGACGTAGACGTAGGCCAACGCCCCGCCACCGCCGATGAGCAGGAGCAGGAAGGCGAGTATCCCGACGATCAGCGGGCGCTTCACTGGGTCCTCCCTCCCTCGAGTGCCGCCGGCAGCGGCCCACTGGCTTCAGGCTCGGGCTGCGAGTCTGGCTGCGGCTCTGGCTGCGGCTCGAGCTGCGGCTCGTGCTCGAGGCCCGGCGCGCCGACCGGTGCGACCGGCACCCCGGCCGGCCGCACCGCCGCGACTGCCTTACGGCCGAGCTCACGGAACTTGTCAGAGGCGGCGTCGAGCTTCGCCACCCACTCAGGATCGGGCTCGAGGCCGTCGGTGGCGCGGTGGTACGCCAAAAGCGTGGCGGCAAGCGCGATTGCATCGGACACGGCGAGCTTCAACATCCAGGCGCCGATGAGCACGCCGATGGCCAGCGCCAAGCCCAGGCCTGGGAACGCTGCGGCCACGGCCGCGGCTGGCAAGCCCAGGATGAGCAGGAACGCCAGGAACTCGACGAAGCTGAGCACGGCCAGCACCACGGCGTTGGCCAGGATCGGCTTCCAGGCCTGGGCGTATAGCACCACGCCGTCTCTGGCAACGGCCCAGACGTTCTCCTCGCGGCGTGCGTAGGCCCGCGACAACACCGCCTCGTCGACGTAGGTGGTGCTCATGACGGCCACGCGCTCAACTAGCTTGGCGACGCGCGCCGTCGAGGCCCGGGATCGGCAGTATCGAGGCGATGTTGGTGAACGTTCTCACCACGAACCTGACCACGCCGCCGACGAGGAGGTCGACCCCGAACAGGATGCTGGTGTCCTTGAAGCGGCCGAGCACCTGAGCC
>DASROV010000393.1:0-2009 GCA_035646755.1 Trueperaceae bacterium
TGCTCAGGTCGGCGACCACCGCTGCGATGAACACTGGCGAGGAGCGGGTTTCGGCGGGGACAACGACGTCGTATGCCTGCTTCACTACGGCGCGAGCGGCGTCGACGGCGTCACCGGCGTCTTCGCCCGCCTCGGCGGCCTCCTCGACCTCCTCCAGTGACGCGACCAGCTCGCCGGCTAGCGCGGGGTCGGTGGCGGCAAGCGTGCCTAGGAAGCGGTCGACGTCGCTGGCGAGCATCTTCTCCACCTGCTCGAGGTAGTCGTCGTCGAGCGGGGCGGGGATGGCGTCGACGACGGCCAGCCTCTGCAACACCAGTTCGAGCCCGTAGGCCTGACTCTGCACGAGGGTCTGATCACGGAACGGCGCGTTGGCGTACTGGGCCGTGGCGCTCGACAGGAGCAGCGCGGCCGCGCAGGCCAGGGAGGCGATCGTCGGGCGCATACGCAACAGGCGCTTAAAGCCCACCAGGGATCACCCCGATCTCGGCCGAGTGGGCCCCGCGGCTGGCCTGGATACTGCCGACCACGCAGAGGCACTCGGTGTCGATGACCGAGATGCTGTCCGACAGCCCGTTGGCGGTGTAGACCTTCTTGCCGTCCGGGGTGACGGCGATGCCCCACGGCCGGCGACCCATCTGCTCGCGGATGGTCGCGATGATCTCGTTGGTGGTCGTATCGATGACGTAGACCGCGCTGGTGCCCCCACCAGCCACGTAAAGGCGCGTGCTCGTCGGGTCGACGGCGATCTCGACCGGCCTCGAGTCGAGCCCCAGGTTGATCGTCTCGATGACCGAGTGGGTGCCGGTGTCGACCACCGAGATGGTTCCGCCGATCTCCGCGGAGACGTAGGCGCGGCTGCCGTCGTTGGAGAACTCGACGACGCGTGGGCGGTTGCCGACCAGGAAGTGTTTGACGACCTCAAGTGCTTGAGCGTCCACCACTGTGACGGTGTGGGTGGCCTCGGCGGTGACGTATACCCAGCGCCCGTCGGGGCTGACGGCCACGCCCTCGGCCTCCACGCCGACCCTGAAGTTGGCGATCTGCTCTCCGGTGGAGACGTCGTAGCCGGCGCCCTGAGCGATGGCCTCGAGAGCCGCCCAGATGTACTGGCCGTCGGGGCTTACCGCTACCCGCTCGGGGTTGCCGCCGGCGCGGAACTCGACAACGACCTCATTGGTGCGCACGTCGATACCGATGATCTTGTCTTCCGGCGTCTCCAGTTGTGGGTTGAAGTCGCTGATGGAGACGTAGACGATGGTGCCGTCCGGGCTGACCGCCATGCCACGCGGCCGCACCTCACCCGGTCGGCCGGAGATCGTGATGGTGTCGATCACCTCATCGGTCGCGGTGTCGACGACGGTGATGTCGGCGCTGAACTCGTTGGCGACGTACAGGCGGTAAGCGTCCTCCTGGGCGGTCGCGAAGGACGCCACCGCCGCCACGAACAGGACGATGGCACCCGGGGCCCAGCCGCGAACGCGGCGCCCGCTGTCGGGAAAGCTAATGATCATGTTCTCCTCTCGCTCGCGTCGGCGGGCGCGAACCTTCAACGCTGTCGTGCTGCCACCGCCCGCTGGGCGTGCGGCACTTGCCTCAAGCCTAGGCGGTGGAGGTAAGGCTGACGTAAGTGAGGCTTCATCGCGAGCCAACGCGTGCCCGAGGATCGCCGGGACTCGGGTGATCAACGCCGGCAGCTGCTGGCCGCAGCCAGATCCCCGATCTGGTCGAGGCGCTCGACGACCTTGGTGCCAGGCATGTAGATGGCCGGCAGCTCGCCGACGAGGCTCGCCAGCGTGAACTGCTCCTGTGACGTCGCGTCTATCTTCACCAGATAGACAGACTGGCGCAGTTGACCATCCCATGGCCGGAAGGTCGTGCCGATGCCCTTCCAGACGTCGAACACGGCCTCGGGGCTGTTCAAGAAGCCAAGTACGTCGGCGGACGCGGTCGAGCCACCGAAGAACGCCGCCTCGTAGAGGATCTTCACGCCTTGGTAGACGGTCCAGGCG
>DASROV010000394.1:0-2844 GCA_035646755.1 Trueperaceae bacterium
CGGTCAGGGCGTCGTGCACGGACTCGCTGGTCGACGTGAAGCCTGCCAGGCCGCCGCCTTGGCGGATGCTGTCGATTCGGTCGGAGCGGCCGGTGAGGATCTTATGGCCGTAGGTCTGGTGGCCGACGTCCCACACGACCCGGTCTGAGGCGGTGTCGTAGAGGTAGTGAAGCGCGACGGTAAGCTCCACGGCGCCGAGGCTGGAGGCCAGGTGGCCCCCGGCGATCGAGCACACGCGGATTATCTCACTGCGGAGTTCGGAGGCCAAGTCTTCCAGCTGCCCCCGGCCGAGCCGTTTGACGTCGACCGGTGAGCTTATGCCTGAGAGCAACGAGACGCTGCGCCCATGGTCGTAACCGTCAGCCACCGCTACCTGCCTCTACTCCGGGCAGTGGCACGTTGGTCTCGACGAGGACATGACCGGTCCGCAACCGCACCTCTCCGAGGTATGGGGTGAACCAGGTCTGCAGCGACTCCTCGTCGACGACGATGCCCTCTTCGTCCAGTAGCCGGGTGGTGAGGTCGATGACGTAGACCTCGATCTCGCCCGCCGGCACGGTTACGGTCCGTTGGTCGACGACCGTGTAGACGTAGCTGACGTGACGCTGCTCGGTATCGGTGTCACCGGTGAGGGTCAGGTGCACGGTGGTCTCGCCCGACCACTGCGTGCCCACGCGCAAGCTGTCGGGCGCGGGGAACTCCTGCAGCGGCGGATCGTAGCGCAGTGTCGTGATGCCGAGCCGGACCTGGGAGTGGAGGAACACGCCCTCAGGGCGCACCTGCCGGTAGCTTCGTTGCTCGAACCCGGGGCGTATCTCGCGGAAGCTTATCCACACCTCGCCGTCGACGACGGTGGGGCCTTCGACGACGATGCCGGCTCGCGGCGCGTTGAGGCGTGCGCCCTCGGGCAGGTACTGCCAGGTGGCGCCGGTCTGCGCCGGGTAGTAGGTGATCTCGTCCCGCAGCTGGTCGATCGCCACGGTGCCTTCCTCGGCAGTAGGGGCACAGGCCGCGACGAGGACGACGGCGAGCACGGCGACAATGGCGAGCACGGGGTTGTTCTGACGCATGGGATCCACTCTACCGCGAGTCACCAATGGGCTCCCTCTGTCGAAAAGCGTGACTAGCCGCGCTTGCCTACTTGTTCCTGCCGTTTTTTCGTTCCGGGCGGTGCCGCACGCGTTCAAGAATGCGGGGATTGGGTCGGCCGCGAGCAGCGAGGTGCGCGCGCAACTCTGGTTGGGGGCCGAATATCACAATGACCTCGCTGTCGATATCCACTGTCTTCTGACCGCCATCGACGTAGTACATGGTGGCGCCGGGGTACTTGAGCGCGGCCGAGGGGACACGGATCATGTTGGTGCCGGTCTCGTGGCGGATGCGAGCCGCCTCGCGTTGGCACTCTGGCCAAGTCTCCTCGCCTCCTGTAAGAACTGATTGCGGTAGGTCGATGACGTTGAAGAGTGAACTGTTCATGTCTATTTCGACGACCCATACGGCGCGTTCGCGGAGACCTTTGAGCTCTTCTGGATCTTTGATCTCTTCGTGTCGTAGAAACTCAGCCCAAGCGCCGTCTGCAGTAGTGGTGAAGTAATGAGCCGGACCGTCGCCTTCGGCGTGCCAGCGTTGGGCAAATTGCGCATCGCTCTCCCATAGAAAGGGGTAGTTGGGGTCACTTTGTCGAAACAGGATCAAGTGACGGTCATGCCAATGTTGGCTATGGCGAGGGCTTCGATCTTGCGTGCTGCTTCGCCGTCGGGCGTCCAATCACCGTCGTCTTGGAGAGCTTCTTGAGGACTACGCCCTTCCAACGCCTGGCGGGGTCGTTGGAACCAGCGCCGGACCCCGTAATCGTTATAGGTGCCGGTTAGGTATCCGACGACGATCGCGAGCCAGTGAAGCCTGGTGGCGATGTGGTCGGGCGTATGGCGAACTTGGTGCGCGTACCTCTTGACACTGCTCTCGGAGATGCGAAGAAGTATGGCTAGCTGTTGGGCATCGAAGAAGTTGAGGAGTGACTGCCATTCCCGCTCGGGAATTGGGTTCTCGCCGAGGGCGGCAAAGAGACCCCGTATGGCGTCTAGGGTAGTGCCCGCGTCTGCTTTGCGCCCTCCGAGAATCTGTTGGAGGGACGCAGCGTGCTCCTTGCCGACTTTGACTCGGCGGAGCTCATCAATGAGTGCTTTGACCCGATGGTCTGCTGGCTCGTCTTCGTCCGTGGTGAATCCCATTGCTTGCCCACGATGCAGGAGGCGGAGGGTATCACGTAGGACTTCCCCGCTAATGGTTGGACGGGATTCGGACTCCGTTCGGAGATTCATGCATTTCCAGTATAGCGCCAGGGCGTCGTATGGGAGCCGGGTACTGGGCCGCGGCCGGGACTGTACTCAGTCGATGCCGCCACCGATGTCGCCGCGCATGACGACCCCGGGGAAGTCGACGCTTTCGACGGCCTCGTACGCCTTGGCCACGGCGCTCGGGACGTCGAGCCCGAGGGCGACGATGTCGAGGACGCGCCCGCCGTTGGTCAGGTAGCGTCGCCGGCCGGGCGCGGTCGCACGCGCCGCAGGACTGGCCGCGCCCGCGGCCGCCTCTGAGCGGGTCCCGCCGGCCGCATCTCGACCGCTGCTGTCGACCGCCCTGGTACCGGCGTGGAAGACCAGCACGTCATCGGGGACGTTCCCCGGCACGCCGATCTCTATGCCACGCACCGGCGCCGCCGGATAGCCGGGAGCCGCCAACACCACGCAGGCCGCGGCACCCTCGCGCCAACGCGTGGTGATCTCGGCCAGCCGCCCGTCGGCGACAGCGGCGAACAGCTCGCCGGCGTCGCTGGTGAGCAGC
>DASROV010000395.1:0-5604 GCA_035646755.1 Trueperaceae bacterium
GTCGATGACGACGAAGCCCTCACGGAAGAGCTCGGTGAGCCAACGCCGTGGCTCCACGTTCAGTGACGGTCGCGCCTTTCGGCGTGCGAGAAGCGGAGTGTGATGATTCAGGACGCGTGGCTTGGCGCGGGCGCCAGCCGCTGTACGTGCCGAGGTGGACGACCCGGCCGCCTTGCCGCCCGCCGGCGGCGACGCGGCGCGGGCCGCGCCGCGCTGTGGCCACGACCAGGTGTAGCCCTCCAACTTCCTCGCCTCACTGGTGCTGTGAAGGGCCACTCGCCGGGTCGCCTGGGTCGGGGCGACGGCGCGGTCGGCCGCCTGAGGTTGGAGAGGGATACCAGAGAGCGTGCGCGCCTGTCGAACTTCCAGCCAGGCAACTACGGGCCCCAGCGCCTGATAGCCGCCCGCCGCGAGCTGTCCTGCCGAGCGGAGGTCACGCGGGACGTTCGTCGGATCACGGTAGACGGGCAAGCCACGTTCTTGACACTCGGGCTTCGCTTTTCGGGTCGCTACTATGCTGCTCACGCTAGAGGTAAAGCATAGCCGAGCGCTCGCCTTCGCTCAATCAAAGCTTCGCGCGAGTGATCGCCTCGGTGCGAGCTGGCACGAACATCTAGCTGCCACGCGGCGAGTCGGTCGTTGTATGCCCCGGCAGCGTGGGTGACGGTCGTCGCCGCCGGGTCGCCTACAATGCCGCAAGCGTTGACGCGAGTCCGACTACGGAGGTGCCCGGATGCAGGTAAGGCGCACGGTTCGTCAGTTGTTGCAGGACAAGGGCTTCACCGTCTTGTCGATTCACCCCGACGCGACCGTCTTCGAGGCCCTCGAGCAGATGGCGGCCAACAACGTCGGCTCGCTCGTCGTCTTCGAGGATGACGCCATCGTCGGCATCTTCTCCGAACGCGACTACGCCCGGAAGGTGATATTGCACGGGCACGCGTCGCGACAACTTAAGGTACGGGCGGTGATGTCAGGCGACCTGGTAACGGTGGGTCCGGAGCAGCACCTCACGGACTGCATGCGCCTGATGACCGACCACCGTGTGAGACATCTACCGGTGCTCGAAGGCGGCCGGCTGATCGGTGTCGTCTCCATCGGAGACGTTGTCAAGGCCGTGATGGCCGAGCAGGAGTTCCTGATCGACCAGTTGCAGAGCTACATCGCTGGCGCTACGCGCTGACTAGTTCAGCTCTCAAAATAGGGCGCAACCATGATGCGCGTGGACTTTCAACATAAACCACTTACAAAACTTCCTTTAGGATGGTAGCCTGCTTCAGGAGACTACCGTGGACTACAGATACGTGATCGTCGGAGGTGGCATGGCGGCCGACGCGGCGGCGAAGGCCGCTCGCAAGGCCGATCATGAGGGCAACGTCCTTGTGATCTGCGCCGAGTCGGACGAGCCGTACCGGCGGCCGCCGCTAACGAAGGGCCTGTGGAATGGCGATGACCCCGCCAAGGTTGCGTTGCACACGGCTCAACAGGGCGTCGACCTCGTCCTCGGCGATGCAGCCGTGGCGATCGACTTAGGCGCGCGTGCAGTCGCCTTGAGCAGCGGGCGGAGCGTGCATTACGAGCGACTATTGCTGGCGACGGGCGCCGAGGCCCGTAGCTTGCCGCTGGTGCCGGTTGGGGGACCGGTGCTCGCCTACCGGCACCTTGCCGACTACCGCGAGGCGCGGAAGCGCGCCGGTCCAGGCAAGCGGGTGTTGGTGGTCGGTGGCGGCTTCATCGGCTCCGAGTTGGCCGCCGGGCTCCGCCGTGCTGGCGCGGACGTACACATGGCGTTCCGAGAACAGGCCATCTCAGCGCTCCGGTTCCCCGCGGAGTTGGCCGACGCGGTGACCAACGACTACCGCGAGAGGGGAGTGAACGTCCACGTCGGCACGAGCGTTGCGGCGGCCGAAGTAGCGGCCGACTGTGTGGCTGTCACCTTGTCCGACGGTACCGAGGATCGGTTCGACCTGGTCGTGGTAGGCATCGGCGCCGCGCCGAACGTCGCGCTGGCCCGCAGCGCTGGCCTCGAGGTAGACAACGGCATCGTCGTTGACGAGCACCTTCGTGCCTCGCGAGCCGCCCCGGCGGGCGGTGGCGCTGCCCACACCGACGGCTACCTCGGCGTCTACGCCGCCGGGGACGTCGCCTCGTTTCCGTGGCCGCGGCCGTTCTCCCGTGGTCGCATCGAGCACGAGGACAACGCAGTGACCATGGGCGCCCACGCGGGTAGGGAGATGGCCGCCTCGTTCTTCGCTGGCCAACCCGGCACCGGCAACACCGCAAGCGTCGACGTGGCCGAAGCGCCGTTCGCCCACTTCCCGTTCTTCTACTCCGATCTCTTCGACAACGGTTACGAGGCTGTCGGTACGCTCGACTCGCGGCTAGAGACGGTATGCGATTGGCGCAAACCGTACGCAGAGGGTGTCGTCTACTACCTCGAAGGGGACCTCGTCAAAGGCGTCCTGTTGTGGAACACCTGGGGACAGGTAGACGAGGCAAGAGACCTGATCCTGGCCTCTCAGCCGGTCGCTCGTGAACGACTGACGGGCAGACTCCCGCGATGATGAGGTTCGAGGGCGGCGCTGTCCAACATGCACCCGCGGCACGAGGGCGTTCCTCCCTGCAACTGGTCGCGGGCGGGGCCGACAGGCTCCCTGCGACCGCCGAGTTGCGGTTGGCCTCCGGACGGTCGCTTTACGTCGAGGGACAACGCGCCGTCGCTCCTTACCTTGTGGTCTCTGGCATCCTGCGGGTGAGCGTCGCTCTCATCGGTGGACGCGAGCGCCTCATTGACATCGTCGGGCCCGGCGACGTGGTCGGGACGGCGGCGCTGGAAGCCGCCGACCATGCCGAGTCGGTGGTAGCCGCAGAGGACGGCGCCGTCGTCGCCGAACTCGACCTCGCCCGGGTTCTGGCCAACAGGGGCAGCCGCCAGCGCCTGGCGTCAGCGCTCGTCAAGCAGCTGGTGAGGAGTAGAGAGCTGGCCGATGACCTCGGCCTCCCCATGGGCGCCCGCATCTGCCGGATCTTGGCGCGGCTGGCCGAACGCCTCGGCGAGGCGGTCTCGGCTGGTTCGGCGGCCACCGCGCCCGCTGGGACGTTGGGTGCGGTCACCTCCTGGCGGCATCTGCCGTTCAACCTCACGCACGACGACGTGGCACTCCTGGCGGGTTGCGCGCGCGTGACGGCCACCAGGGTCATGGGCGACCTCAAGGAGGCTGGAGTCCTCGATGGCAGCCGTGGCGATTATGCGCTCGTGCCGACTGCTCTGCTCGAGGCCGCTGACGCCTACGTCTGCGACGTGATCTGACCCGTATCCCTGTACTCGTCATGCGCGCCGACCCTGCCGCCGCCTGACGGCGACAAGGACGCCGGTCGTCGGGCGGAGATAGTTCGCATAGCAGTGGGATAAGCCTGGCTAGCATGGCGGGAGAGAGGAGGGGGTGTCGAATCCAACTCGGTGCGATCCCCTTTCGAGGACACTCCCATCGATGCCGAGCCGACGCCCTCCTCTCGCCCTTTCTGCCCTCCTCCCGGCGCCACGCGGTGGCGTCATGCTCTTCCGTTGGCGGTCAAGGTGCACCGATAACCCGGTTACGCCGTCCACGTCGTGCCTTCCGAAGTGAAAAACCCTTGGAATCCGGACTTGCGGCATGTTAGAACGTGGGCATGAACAAAACTGAACTTGCTGACAAGCTGGCCACCAAGACCGGTCTCTCGCGTGTCAAGGCCGCAGAAGTCGTGAACGCCATCTTCTCGACCGATGACGGTGTTGGCATCATCGCCGTCGAGCTCGACGCCGGTCGTAAGGTACAGATCACCGGTTTCGGCACCTTCGAGACCCGCCAGCGGGCGGCCCGCAAGGGCGTAAACCCGGGCACCGGGGCGACCATCACCATCCCCGAGCGCAAGTACGCAGCCTTCAAGACGGGCAAGGGTCTCAAAGAGCGCGTCGAGAAGTAAGCTCGGAACTAGTCAGCTAGCTACGCCTCACAACGTCAACTCTGGCAAGCGGGCCACGACTACCGGGTCGTGGCCCGTGCCGTTCGGAATCCGGCGCCTGGCTTGTGGGGGAAGAGGTAAGGTTCCACATCAACGCCCAGGCAGTGAGCCAAGGTCGAGCTGCCGTGGCCGTCGGGGCCAGCTAGACCGCCAGCCGCCCAGCAGGGCGAGCCTCCCCGCAGGGCGAGCCTCCCCGCAGTCGGTCAATCGTCGCGGGCACCGACGATCAACGAAGCCGCCGCGCCCTTGGCCAACGCGGCGGCCTCCGTGTTCCCGCTAACGAGCGTGAGCACTGCCGCGCCCTCGAGCAACATGTGAAGTTGTGTGGCGACGACCTCGGGTTCCCGCAGACCGGCCTGCGATGCCTGGCGGGCCAGGTAGCGCCGGGTAACGTCGTGGTGAGCCTGGGCGAGGGCCCGCGCCGCGTTCAGCTGGCCACCAAGTTCGAAGGTGGCTGCGACCAGTGGACAGCCGCGGAAGTCGGGTGTGCGGGCCCACTCAAGGAATAGGTCGAAGACCGCTAGCAGCCGTTCGGTGGGATCATCTGCCAACTCGTCAGCCCGCGCCAGCCAGGCGTCGCGCTCCGCGCGCCGGCGCTCCAGTACGGCCTTGATCAGGGCATCCTTGGAGGGGAAGTGGTGGTAGAGCGTCATGCGCGCGACCCCGGCCCTGGCGATTATCTCGTTGATGCCGACGTTTGACACGCCGCGGCTGTAGAACAGCCGCGAGGCGGTGTCGAGTAACCGTTCCGCCGCTCCCGGGGTCGTGATCTCGCTCATCTCGTTATCGTACGTACCGGTCGGTCTAAGCGCAAGGGGCGGTAAGCTGGTCCCTTGGGCTACTGCCTCGCCAGGTCGCCAGCCGCGCCGCTGGCTGCCGCGTGAGCCTTCCGTAGCACCGCGGTGGTCAGCTTGCTGGTGTCGTCGATGACTACCTGGGCCGCGCCCACAGTCTCGTGGGGACCTACCCCCACGGCGGCCATGCCGGCGCCCAGGATCGCCTCCACGCCGGCGGTGGCGTCCTCCACCCCGACGCATTCGTCGGTCGCGAAGCCAAGGCCGGCGGCCGCCCGCTCGAAGATCTCGGGGTCTGGTTTGCCACGCTCCAACGTCGCCGGGTCGACGATGACGGCGAAGCGATCGGCGATGCCGAGCCTGTTCAGCAGCGCCGGTCCGTTGCGGCTGGCCGAGGCCAGCGCCAGGGGCAGGCCGGCAACGGCGAGCTCGTCGAGCAGCCGCTCGACGCCTGGAAGGACGTCTGCGCTGGTCACCGTGTCGATTAGGCGTTGATAGCTCGCATTCTTCTGCGCCGCCAGCTCGTGCTTCTCCGCCTCGGAGTACGCGCGCCCGGAGCCGGCCAATATGCGCTCGAGCGAGGTCATGCGGTCGATGCCTCGCAAGCGCTCGTTGTCAGCGCGACCGAACTGGATGCCGAGCTCATCGGCGAGGTCACGCCAGGCGCGGTAGTGAAGCTCGGCGCTGTCGGCGAGCACGCCGTCGAGGTCGAGAACCACCCCGCGAAGCCTGGGGCGCGTCGGTACGTCGGCCTCGTTGCCTTGACTTAACGCAAGCTGCTCGCCGCGATGCCCGACCACGATGCCGTCGC
>DASROV010000396.1:0-8209 GCA_035646755.1 Trueperaceae bacterium
GAGCTGCGCTTCGCCGATGTTCACCTGCACGAAGCCCATCAGCGCCGCCTCGGTGTTGTGGGCCTCGTCGAGCACGAGGAGGTCACGGTGGCCGAAGCCGCCGGCGTAGTTGAGCTCGGCGAGGAAGTAGGCGTAGTTCATGGTCGTGACGTTGGTAGCCATCGCCACGTCCTTGGCCGTGAAGTACGGGCACTCGTCACAAGCCGGCAGGCGGCGGCCGGCGATGCACGGCGCGGCGGCGGCGTGCGTTGGCGCGATGAGGCAGGGGTAGTTCGAGCGCCCCTTCATTATCGCGAGGTCACTGAAGTCACGGACGTACTGATCCTGCAGCACCTTCTGGGCGGTGAGCACGAACGCTGACGCCGCCTCGCGCGCGACGGTTACCGCGATCGCGCTCTTCCCGGAACCGGTCGGGGCCTCGACAACGACGAAGCGTTTGCCGGCAGCGAAGGCCTCGCGGACGCTGTCGATGGTCTCGCGCTGACCCTCACGGTAGTGGGGGAAGGGGAACGACGTGGCGCCCACCTTGGTGCCCACACTGGTGCTCACACTGGTGCTCACCTCTTGTTCACGTCGCACGCTATCACGGGACCTCGGCGCCGAGCGGGGCGGCTCGGCACTTTCCCTTGCCGCTGTAGGCGGTAGCCACCTCGACAAAGAAAACGACTCCGGCAACATACCGGAGTCGCGTCACTTGGTGCCGAGGAGGGGACTTGAACCCCTACAGCCTTGCGGCCACCAGCCCCTCAAGCTGGCGCGTCTACCTATTCCGCCACCTCGGCAAAGGGGTAGTGCGTGAGACGCAAAGTTAATGTTACCGGCGTGCCCGAGGGGGCGTCAAGCAGGTCTGGACCGCCCCGCCCCGACCAAACGGCGCCTCGCCCCCGTTGAGGCGCCGCGGTTATCCTGCTGAGCATGACGCTTCGCCGACGGCAACGCATAAACGACGTGCTGCGGCGGCGGCAGAGCGACCTCACGCTCATCGCCGAGCAGGTCCACAAGCCGCACAACCTCTCGGCCGTGTTGAGAAGCTGCGACGCCGTTGGCATCGGCACCGTCCACGCCGTTCAGCCCACCGGCGGCGTGCCGACCTACGTCTCCACCAGCGCCAGCGCCCAGAAGTGGGTCGACGTCGTCGTGCACGGTGACGTCTCCGGGGCGGTGCGACACGTCAAGGACCGCGGCATGAAGGTCTACGCCGCTCACCTCTCGACGTCCGCCGTCGACTACCGGCAGGTCGACTACGTCGAACCCTGCGCTGTGCTGCTCGGCAACGAGCGCGAGGGCGTGAGCGGCGAGGCGGCGGCGTTGGCCGACGTGCATGTGCTGATCCCCATGCTCGGCATGGTGCAGTCGCTCAACGTCTCCGTGGCCGCGGCGGTGATCCTTTTCGAGGCGCAGCGGCAGCGCCTGGCGGCGGGCCGCTACGACGAACCTGCGCTCGACAGCGACGAGCTCGCGGCGTTGGCCGAGCGGTGGCTGGCCAACCGGCACTGAGCCGACCGCCATTCGTCTATCGTCTGGTCATGCGCACAGCCTTGCTGACAACCACGTCCGCCCTCGTCATGGGCCTGGTACTCGCCTGCAGCGCTACCGCCCAGCGGCTTGACCGCGTCGCGGCTGGCTTCGACAGCCCCGTGGCCATCACCAACGCCGGTGACGAACGGGTCTTCGTTGTCGAGCAGGGCGGGGTCATCAAGGTGATGAGCGACGGCGTGGTGGCCGACGCTCCGTTCCTCGACATCAGCGACCGCGTAACTGCCGGCGGCGAACGCGGGTTGCTCGGCTTGGCGTTCCCCCCAGACCACGCCGCGAGCGGCCGCTACTACGTCTACTACACCGACACTGGCGGCAACACCGTCGTCTCGCGGTTCGTCGCCAGCGGCGACACCACCGACCCGGCCAGCGAACAGGTCCTGCTGCGTCAGGAACAGCCGTTCAGCAACCACAACGGCGGGCAGATTGCATTCGGACCCGAAGGCTACCTCTACATCGGCCTTGGTGACGGCGGTAGTGGCGGCGACCCACAGGGCAACGGCCAGAACCTGGGCACGTTCCTCGGCAAGCTGCTGCGCATAGACGTCGCGGGCGAAGCCTACACGGTGCCCGACGACAACCCGTTCGTGGGGCAGGACGGCGCCTTGCCCGAGATCTGGGCCTACGGGCTGCGCAACCCCTGGCGTTTCAGCTTCGACTCGGCCACGGGCGAGCTGTTCATCGCCGACGTCGGCCAGAACGCGTTCGAAGAGGTGAACCTACAGCCCGCCGGTTCGGCTGGAGGCGAGAACTACGGCTGGAACGTCATGGAGGCCGAAAGCTGCTTCGAGCCGCGCGAGGGCTGTGACCAGACCGGTCTGGCAATGCCGATCATCGCCTACCCGCACGGCGGCGAGTGGGGCGCCTCGATAAGTGGCGGCTACGTCTACCACGGCCCCGACGCGCCTAGCCTGGAAGGCGCATACGTCTTCGCCGATTACGTCTCCGGCCGCATCTGGACCGCCCGAGCTGACAACGATTGGCAGCCCGAACTGCTGCTCGACAGCGGCTTCAACATCTCGACGTTCGGGGTAGGCACTTCTGGCGAGCTGTACGTGGCCGACCACGGGGGCGGCGCTATCTACCTGTTGAGCGACTGATCCTCCCGCGCGGCGCGCACACCGTTAAGCAGTGCCTGCGCGACGACCTCCTGTACGGCGATCGACAACGTCTGTGCCGCGATCCGGTGGCCGCCACAGGTGCTGATCACGAACGCCGAGTCGCCGTCGAAGAGCGTGTGCGACGGCCGCGTCACCCGCGCGATGCCGATGTGTGCCGAGAGCGAGAGTGCGTGAGCCTCGGTCTTGGTGATGTCGGCGTCAGTGGCGACGATCACCAATGTTGTGTTCGTTCCCGGCATGACGTCTAGCCACTCGACCGCTTTGAGGCCGCTAGCCTCTTCCAGTCCCGCGACGAGACGCCCGTTATCCGGGTCGACGATGTTGCCGATCGCGTTGCTCACCGCCAGCGCCGCGACCACGGCGCCATGAACCTTCACCGCGTGTGAACCTATGCCACTTGGCGTCGCGCGCTCCATGCCGCGGAGCTTGCCAACGCTCGCGCCCGCGCCGACGCCGACCCGTCCCTGTTTGACCGGGCTGCCGTTGGCACCCTCAGCGGCGGCGCGGCCGGCGGCTTCGTCCGGCCTCACCCCCGGGTCGCCCACGCCTAGGTCGTAAAGCACCGCCGCCGGCACGATGGGGACCTTGGCGTAGCCGGTGTCGAACCCTTGCCCGTGCTCCTCCAGCCAGCGCATCACGCCATGAGCGGCCGCTAGCCCATAGGCGCTGCCGCCGCTCAAGACGATCGCGTCGACCGCGCCGACCGTCTTGTCGGGTTCGAGCAGCGATGACTCGCGCGAGCCGGGCGCCGGGCCGAGGGCCCGCCCAGACCCAACGCAGCCGCCGTTCGGCGCGCGCACGACGGTGCAGCCGGTGCGCGCGATGGGGTCGGTCCAATGGCCGACAAGCAGTCCGCTAACCGCCGTGAGGGTGTCGTTCTCGAGCTCGGTAACCGCCGCGCCGACGCCGTCAGCTTGAAGCGTCAACCGGCTCCCTCCGGCAGGTACTGGGCGGCCTCGTCGGGCGTCACCTCGATGATCTTGATGCGATCGGCGGGCGTGTCGACGGTCGCCCGCAGGCCCGTGGCGGTATCGATGGGCAGACTGATGCGCAACGCCGGCATGAACTGTTGGGCGTTGAGGTCAGCGCTCTCGCGGAACGCCGCCATCACGCCGTTGGGGTCGACGGCGCCGGTCTTGAGGTCGATGCGGTGGAAGACGATGCCGTCGGGGACCGGGAAGCCCTCGCCACCGCTGGAGCGGCCGCGCAGGGCGTTCTCGACGAAGTCGTTCCAGGCGTATATCGGCTGGCGCGAGCTGGTCACCGAGTCGGTGTTGCCGTTGCTTAGCGTCATGCTGGCCGGCATGCTGCTGCTGTCATCGTTACCGATCCAGACGGAAGCGACCATGCCTGGTGTCAGGCCGACGAACCAGATGTCACGCTCGTCGTTGGTCGTGCCTGTCTTGCCCGCCACCCGGCGCCCCGGCACCACGGCGCGGTTCGAGAGCCCGTAGGCGGGCTCGCGGTCGACGACGTTGCCGTGGAGCAGGTCGAGCATGATGTACGCGGTCTGCTCGCTCCACACCCGCGCCGAGTGCGGTGACGCCTCGTACATGACGTTGCCCTCGGCGTCTTCGACGCGCTGGATGAAGTACGGCTCGATGTACACGCCGCCGTTGGCGAAAGCGGCCATGGCCGCGGTGTGCTGCAGCGGCGTTACCTCGAAGCTGCCGAGCGCCATCGCGTAGTACGGCTCGACGTCGTAGCCAAGCTCGCGCGCCTTCTCGGCGACCGCTTCGGGCGTTGCCGCCTCGAGCGCCTTCACCGCGGGGATGTTGCGACTGCGGTTGACGTTCGCGCGCACTGTCTGGAAGCCGTCGTAGCTGAAGTCCCAGTTGTCGGGCTGGTACGGTTCTTGGCCGCGCACCTCGAAGGTCGCCGGTCCGTCGACCAGGATCGTGGCCTGGTTGAAGCCGCCCTGCTCGATGGCGGTGGCGTAGACTATCGGCTTGAACGAGCTGCCTGGCTGCCGGTAGGCCTGCGTGGCGCGGTTGAGCTCGCCCGGCCTCACGCCCTCCTCGAGCTTCTGGCCGACCATGGCAAGGACCGCGCCCGTCGCCGGGTCGATGCCGACGATGGCCATCTGCGCGCCTTCGGGCACCTCGGCCGTGAGGCTGGCTTCGTTGGCCGCCAGCTGCGCCTGTACGTCGATGGTCGTGATTACGCGCAGACCGCCGCTGCCGAAGACGACGCCGTCGCCGTAGCGATCGGTGAGCCAGTTGCGCACCGCGATGACCACCGCGCGCGACAGATCGGAAGAGACGCTGCCCTGCACGAGGACGTCGGCGTCGGTCCTCACCGCGGACAGCAGCGAGCCGTCGGCGCCGTAGGAGACCTCCCAGCCGAGCGGCTCGAGCGGGTAGCGCCAGGTGCGTTCGGCCATCTCGCTGCTTATCGTGCCGAGGCGGACCATCTTGTCGATGACCTCGCGCATGCTGGCGCGGGTCCCCGAGAAGTCTTCGTGGCGCGCGTTGGGGGCGGGGATCAGGCGCGAGAGGTAGAGCCCCTCGGCGAGGTTGAGCTCGATGGGGTCCTTGCCGAAGTAGGCCTGGGCGGCAGCGCGGATGCCGTAGACGTTGCCGCCCCAGAACACCACGTTGATGTAGCGCTGCAGTACCTCGGACTTCGTGTGCCGCCGCTCGAGCTCGATGGCCAGCATGATCTCCTTGGCCTTGCGCTCGAGCGATCGCTCGCTGCGGATCTCCTGCAGGAGCGTGTTCTTTATCACCTGGGTGGTGATCGTCGAGCCGCCGCGCTGCGCAGCGCCGAAGAACTCTTCGTAGGTCGCGCGCATGAAGGCCGGCAGATCGAGGCCGTAGTGGTTGTAGAACTGGTCGTCCTCGTAGGCGACTATCGCCTGCAGGGCGGCCGGGGAGACCTCGTCGAGGCTGACGGGGATGCGGTTGGTCGACACTCGGCTCTCGCCCTCGGCGGGCACGAGCATGCCGATGCGCGTAACGCCGTCGGCGGCGTAGACGATTGAGGTCGAGGTGAACTCGAGGGCGTCGAGGCCTTCGAGCGACGGCAGCTCCCCCGCCCATTTGAGCGTCGACGAGGTGAGCAGCGCCAAGAACGAGAGCGCTGCGGTCAACAGGACGAGGAAGGCGCCTTGGACGAGCTTCACGCCGGTAATGCTACCAAGCTGGCCGGGCCTCCACGGGAACTGCCCGACACCGTCAGGCCGCTCCGGCCGCGGCGTTGGTGAAGACCAGGTACTCGGCCAGCTTGCGCGCGGCGGCGCCGCTGTCGATCGTCTGCAGGGCCATCGCCACCCCCGTGGGGATGTCGGCGACCAGGCCGGCGAGGTAGATGGCGGCTCCGGCGTTGAACGCCACCACCTCGCGGGCGGCCGGTGTGCCGTCACCGGCAAGCACCGCTCGTAAGGCGGCCGCGTTTCGCCCCGGCTCGCCGCCCTTTAGTTCGCTTAGCGGGTGCCGCCTGAGGCCGACGTCCTCAGGTGCCAGCTCGTAGTCCCTTAGAGTGCCGTCCTCGCTCAACTCGGTGACCAGGCTGATGCCCGTCACCGTGAAGTCGTCGAGACCGTCGCCGTGGACCACTAGCGCGCGCTCGACGCCGAGCCCCTTGAGCACCTCGGCGAGGCGGCGGGTGAGGTCGGGTGCGAAGACGCCCATAAGTTGGCGGTTGGCGCCTGCCGGGTTGGTGAGCGGGCCGAGGTTGTTGAAGATCGTGCGCGCCCGCAGGTCGGCGCGAATCGGTGCCACGAAGCGCATGGCGGGGTGATGGTTGCGGGCGAAGACGAAGGCGAGGCCCACCACCTCGAGCGCGCGCGCCACCTCTTCGGGGCTGAGGTCGAGGCGGGCGCCGACGGCCGCCAGCACGTCGGCCGAGCCCGACTTGCGAGTGACGCCGACGTTGCCGTGTTTGGCGACCCGCGCGCCCGCGGCCGCGGCCACGAACATCGCGGTGGTGCTGATGTTGATTACCTCGAGTCCTGTGCCCCCGGTCCCGCAGGTGTCGATCAAGGGGCCCTCGACCCTCACCGGCACCTTGACCGCGCGCTCGCGCATGGCCTGCGCGAAGCCGACGATCTCGTCGACGCTCTCACCGCGCGTGCGCAGCGCGGCCAGCAGTGCGGCGGCCTGCATCTGCGAGAGCTTGCCGTCCATCAGGCGGCCCATTACGTCGCGCGCGCGCGCCGCGCTAAGGGTGGCGCCGGCGAACACGTCCTCAAGCAGTTCGGCGATCTCGAAGTTGTCGCTCATCCTCTCTCCTTCTCGCCGGCCTGGCCGCTATCGGGCTTGGTGCGTGCCAGCTCCTCGCTGGCCCCGCGCCGGTAGGCGTCTTCGTAGGCGGCGGTGCGCGGCCCGAACAACGCCCTTAGCGGTGTGGCCAGCAACAGTTGTTTCGCCGCCAGGAGCAGCGGGTGGACGCCGAGCAGCAGACCCACATCGAGGCCGCCGTGCTTGCGCCACACGCGCACGCCGGCTCGCCCGGCAGCCCGGGCCTTGTCGACATCCTCCGTTACCAGGCCGACGTGCTCGGCCCAGGCCGCCCAGCTGCTGACGAACTGCGCCCCGAGCGCCCGCAGGCGCAGCGCCAGGTCGGAGTCCTCGCCGCCGTAGGCAGCGAAGGCCGGGTCGTAACCACCGACCTCATCGAAGGCGGAGCGAGCCAGGCTGGTGTTGGCGCCCGTGGCGTTTATCCACAGCGCCCGGCCGCTTAGCGCGGCCGTGCGCTCGAACGGCTCGCGCTCGCGCGTGGCGCGAAGTGCCGCCGGCAGGCGCAGGGCGCCGACTACGACCCGCGGGCGCAGGTTCGCGCGCGGGCCCGCGACCAGCTTCGTGCCGGTCGTGGGATCGTAGCCGTGCGACTCGAGGTGGGCGGCGAGGCAACCGGGCGGCAGCAGCACGTCGTCGTCGCTCATCAACAGCAACTCGCCAGTGGCTCGAGCGGCGGCGGCGTTGCGCGCCGCCGCGATCGGCAGGTTGTTCGCCAGCGTCACGGCCCGCAGTGCGAACGGGGTTCGCCAGCTGCCAAGCAGCGCGGCCGCGCGGTCGTCGCCGTTGCTGGCAACGCACCACTCGAACAGTCGGGGGGCAAGCGTCTGAGCAAGTAGCGAGTCGAGCTTGCGGCCGAGCAGCTCGTGGCGCTGGTAGGTGACGGTCAAAATGCTCAACACGCTCACAGCGCCTCAGCGCGCCGGCCCGGTGGCGACCGCGCCGCCAGACGTCCGAGCGTCACCGCGCAGGAAGTTGGCGAGCAGCGCGTGGCCGTGCTCGGTGAGGATGCTCTCGGGGTGGAACTGCACGCCCCACACGGGGTGCTCGGCGTGCCTAACGCCCATGACAACGCGGCCGCCGTCCTCGTCCACCCAGGCGTTGACGACCAGGGCGGCCGGAAGGTCCTCAACCACCAGGGAGTGGTAGCGCGTGGCCGTTAGCGGGTTCGGCAGACCGGCGAACGGCCCGCTGCCGTCGTGCCCGATGCTCGAGGTCTTGCCGTGCATGAGCCGCTTGGCGCGCACGACCACCCCGCCGTAGGCGGCGCCGATGGCCTGATGGCCGAGGCCGGCTTGAGCATCGAGGTCGTCA
>DASROV010000397.1:0-3132 GCA_035646755.1 Trueperaceae bacterium
CCCCCGGGTGGAGGGCGGGATCCTGGCCGCCGAGAGCACGCGGTTGCTGCGCGAGTTCTTCGCGCGACGACGCTGAAACCGCCGTTGGCGACGAGTCTTTCGCACATCGCGGTGGGCTAGACTGTCACGGTGGAGATTCGCAATTTCTCGATCATCGCTCACGTCGACCACGGCAAATCGACCTTGGCCGATCGCATCCTCGAGCTGACGCAAAGCATCGCGCCGCGTGAACGACGCGACCAGATGCTTGACTCGCTCGAGCTCGAGCGGGAGCGAGGCATCACCATCAAGGCCACCCCGATGCGGCTGTTCTACACGGCTGATAGCGGGCAGGTCTACCTCTTCAACCTCATCGACACCCCTGGGCACGTCGACTTCAACGACGAGGTCTCGCGGGCGTTGCGTGCCTGCGAGGGTGTTCTGCTCGTCATCGACGCCGCCCAGGGCGTCGAAGCCCAGACCATCCAGAACGCCTACCTGGCGGCCGACAACGGGCTCGAGATACTCCCGGTAATCAACAAGATCGACCTGCCTGCCGCCGACGTGCCCGGCGCGATCGCGGAGCTCGAAGACGTCGTCGGCATCTCTGGCGACCTGGCCGTGGCGGTGTCGGCCAAGACCGGCGAGAACGTCAAGGACGTGCTCGAGGCCATCGTCAAGCACCTGCCTGCGCCCTCCGGCCGGGCCGACGGGCCACTGCGCGCGCTCATCTTCGACGCCGTGTACGACGCCTATCAGGGCGTGATCGCCTTCATCCGGCTGTTCGACGGCGCCATCAAGGCGAAGGACAAGGTGAAGATCGTCTCGACCGGCAAGGTCTTCGAGGTCGACAACGTCGGCATCTTCCGGCCCCAGCCGGCGGTCGCCGAGCGCCTGGGGATGGGCGAGGTCGGCTGGTTCACGGCTTCGATCAAGGACATCGCCGACACGCAGGTGGGGGACACCGTCACCAGCGCATCGACCCCGACCGACAGGCCGATCCCCGGCTTCAAGCCGGCGATGCCGGTGGTCTTCAGCGGCCTCTATCCGACCGATACAGAGGACTACCCGCGGCTGCGCGAGGCGCTCGAGAAACTCGGCCTCAACGACGCCGCGTTCACTTTCGAGCCCGAGACCTCCGAAGCGCTCGGCTTCGGCTTCCGTTGCGGCTTCCTCGGCCTGCTCCACGCCGACATCGTGCAGGCCCGCCTCGAGCGGGAGTTCGACCTGGCTCTCATCGCCACCGCTCCCGGCGTCGTGTACCAGGTCGTGACCACCGACGGCAAGCTGCAAGTGGTGCAGAACCCGTCCGAGCTGCCCAGCCCGGACCGGATCGAGACGATCTCCGAGCCGTGGGTCAACCTGTCGGTGTTCCTTCCTGAGGAGTACGTCGGCGCGGCCATGGGCCTGTTGCAGGGGAAGCGCGGTGAGATGAAGGACATGATCTACCACGGTCGTCGCGTGGAGCTTCGCTACGAGGTGCCGTTCGGTGAGATCCTCTACGACTTCCACGACCGCCTCAAGTCGCTCTCGCGCGGTTACGCCTCCATGGACTACCGGCCGCTGGAGTACCGTGCCGGCGACCTGGTCAAGGTCGACATCCTCGTCAACGAAGAGAAGGTCGACGCGCTGTCGATTATCGCGCACCGTGACAAGGCGTACGAGGTCGGCCGCCGCATCGTCGATCGCATGGTCGAAGTCATCCCGCGGCAGATGTTCGCGATCCCCATCCAAGCCGCCATCGGCGGCAAGATCCTGGCGCGAGCGACAGTGAAAGCCTTCCGCAAGGACGTGCTCGCCAAGTGCTACGGTGGCGACATCACGCGGAAGAAGAAGCTGCTCGAGAAACAGAAGAAGGGCAAGGCGCGCATGAAACAGCTCGGCACCGTGGAGGTGCCGCAGGAGGCGTTCCTGGCTGTGCTCGGTTCGGAGGAGTGAGGTGGCGGCGGGGTTGAGCACAGGCTCGCGGCGCCGCATGCGCGCAGCAGCGAGCGGAGTGAGCCTGCGCGCCCAGTTGACGCTGGTGATCGCGCTACTGGCGTTGCTACCGAGCATGGTGCTGATCCTGGCGACGCTCGTCCCGGCCTATCGCCGCGCCGGCAGCATGACGGCAGGAGACACGCTCACGGTAGTGCTGTGGCTGGCGGGCTTCATCGTCGTGGCGGCCATCACCGGCTACATCATGTCGGGCCAGTTGCTTGCCCCTTTGCTCAGGGTAACCGGCGAGCTCGACCAGCTCTCGCGTGACGCCAGCCTGGCGGGCGGCAGGCTCAGCGCTCCTCCCGATGAGCCCAAGGAGGTAAGGGCCCTCAGCGACGCCTTCAACGAGTTGCTCGATCAGGTCGAGGGCGAGCAGGCCAGGCGCACGGCCTTCTCCGCCGCGCTCATGCACGACCTCAAGACGCCGTTGGTAGCGGCGGCCAACCTGTTGGCGATAGTACGGGACGACGACGAGATGACGCGCGAGGGCCGCGTCGAGGTGATAACCAAGACCACGGCCGAGCTCCTGGCGCTCATCGAGCTGGTGCAGAAGCTCGTCGACGCGCACCGCCTTGAACGCCCCGAGGTCCCCTTGGCGCGCGAGCGCGTCGACCTCAGGGCCTTAGTCGAGCTGTTGGTCGCGAGGCTCGAGACGCTGGTAGGGGAGCGCGGCGTCGAGGTCGCCATCACCGGCAAGGCCGACGCCATGGTCGACCGCCGCGAGCTCGAGCGCGCGCTTTACAACTTGCTGAGCAACGCCGTGCGCTACGCCGCGAGGAGCATCGCCATCGACATCTTCCCCGGCCTGGTGCGCATAAGCGATGACGGCCCTGGGCTCGGGGCGCCGCTCGACGAGCTGGCGCAGCCGTTCAACGACCAAGGGGTAGACATCGCCGGCAGGCGCTACGCGGCCGGAGCGGGCGGGCTGGGCCTGTTCATCGCCCGACGGGTGCTCGAGGCTCATGGCGGCCGCCTCGTCTCCGAAGCCTCTGGGCCCAAGGGCACGGTACTCCTGGCGTACCTGGGGCCAGGATGAGCCGCGTACTCATCGTCGACGACCACCCGCTTTTCCGTATGGGACTGTCGATGGCCCTCGCCGCCGAAGGGTTCACGGTCGTGAGCGAAGCCGGCGACGGGAACCAGGCAGTGCGAGCGGCGGCCAGGGATGACATC
>DASROV010000398.1:0-6333 GCA_035646755.1 Trueperaceae bacterium
GCGGACATCGAGGCGCAGCTGAGGCTCAACGCGCTCGCGCCGCTGCTGGTGGCGCGGGCGGCGTCGCCTGGCATGCGGGCGCGCGGGCGCGGGCGCATCATCGCGGTCGGCTCGACCAACGGCCTCTTGGTAACGCCCTTCATGGGCGCGTACTCGGCGGGCAAGTTCGCGCTCGAGGCCTTCAGCGACGCCTTACGACTCGAGCTACTGCCGTTCGGGGTGGAGGTAGTGCTCATCCAGCCTGGCGCCATGAAGACTGGCTTCGCAGCTGCCGCCAAGCGCGGCTTGGAGGAAGAGGCCGAGCGGGTCGGCGAACCGTGGGCCGAGTACCTGTTGCGGCTGCGCGACTCCAACCTGTGGGGCGAGAAGACTGCCGCCGACCCACGCGCGGTCGCGCGGGCGATAACCAAGGCTGCGCTGCGTCCCCGGTCCCGTGCGCGCCTCGCCGGGACGCGCGATGTGCCCTTACTCAAGCTCTTCGCAGCGCTTCCTGACGCAGTCAAGGATCGGGCTTTCATCCGCCCGCTGCGCCTGCGCCGAGCCCCCAAACGCGAACGCTGAGCCTAGCCTCAGGTGCCCTTCACGCGGCGTCGCCGGCGCTTTAGCCAGGCCGGTGGGCGCCGCGCGAGCATCAACCAGGCGAGCAATGGGCCGAGTAGGTACGCCACGTAGAACGTGCCGGCTCGCCACAGCGCCACCGGTGCCGCGATCGAGGCGGTCGCCGAGCGCGCTTCGACCGCGAGGCCGACCATCAGCTCGGTGAAGCCGGACGCCCCCGGCGTTGGCACGAAGAAGCCGATCAGCGTGATTATCGAGAGCACAGCGAGCACGTCGAGCAGCCGGGCCTCGGCCCCGTAGATCACCAGCAACGCCCACAGCAGCAGGAAGTTGGCCAGCCAGGCGCACAGGTTGGTGGCATGAAGGGCGACGTACGTCGTCAGGGGCAGGTCGCGGAAGGCGACGGCGCTTACGTAGAAGTCGCGCGCGACGCGGGTAAGTCGCTCCTTGTAGCGTCGCAGCAGTCGCCAGCGTGACACGGCGATGAGCAGGCGGTAGAGCGCCCCGGGGAAACGCGAGAGCGCGATGGCCAGGGCCAGTGCGGCCACCGCGGCGATGGCGGCGAGGTAGCTGGTCGCGACCGGCAGCTCGAGCGGGCTGGCGAGCAACAGGTACGCCAGGCCGATGGGGATGAGCACGCCGAGCGCGGCCAGGTCGAGGACGAACAGTTGCACGGCGATGCCGACGCCGGTGCCGACCTTAACGCCGGCCCGCTCGAGCGCTAGCACCAAGGCGGGACCGCCGCCGGTGCCGCTCGGCGTCATGGCGGTGCCGAACACCTGGGCGACATGCGCCGTGAACGCCGCCCCTCGACTTATCACCGCGCCCTGGGCGCGCGCCAGGATGCGCAACTTGACCACCGGCACCGTCCACAGGGTGATGAGGCTGAGCACCGCGACGCCGACGAGCCAGGCACTGGTGTTCACCGGCGCGTAGGTCGAGGCCGACAGCACCGACTCGCGCGTGGCCAGGTACAGCCCGCCGAGGCCGAGCCCGACACTGAGCAGCAGCAGGGCGAGGAGGCGCTTCACGCCCGCGGCTCGCTCGTCGCCCTGACCGGTTTCGCCCGGCGGCGTGGGTGCTGCCCAAGACGTTCGCGGGTGACCTGGAGCCAGGGGCCGGGTCGGAGCAGGTCGGCGGTCGTCGGCGAGACGGCTGAGGATGGTTCGGGCTCAGCCAGCGCCACGAGGAAGCGACCCAAGCCCGCCAGCACCGAGTCGAAGCCGAAGGACCTGGCGACCCTCGCCGCCGCCTCGCGTCGCCGTTCGTCGTCGCGCCAGGCCATGACCGCCGCCGGCAGGCCTTGGTAGCCGCTCGTGAAGTCGCCGAGCCCGTACGCCTCGAGGAAGCGGATCACCGCGCGCTCGTTGAGCCCGGCGTAGGCCGCCGCCAACACCGGACGCCCGACCGCCAGCGCCTCCATCGTGCTGGCCGGCCCGGCCTTGCCGGCCACGACGTCGCTGGCAGCGAGCAACACCTCCATGTCAGCGGCGAAACCGTGGACGTGGAGGCGGGCGGCTGCCGGATCCACTGGTGAAGAGCCGGCGGCTGCGGGCCCCGCGGCCGTAGCCCTAGCCTCGGCGAGCAGCCGGGCGCGCAACGCCTCGTTGCGGCCACAGACCGCGATCACCTGCACGCCCTCGCTCACCAGCCGCAGCGCGGAGCCGACGGCGTCGCCGCCGGTCACACCCTCGGCGCCGAGGCTAAGCAGACAGGTGAAGGCGTCGTCGAGACCGAGCTGCGACCTGGCCTCGGCTCTAGTCGGCGCGTTGACGAAGCGCTTGGCTACCGGATAGCCGCAGACCAGCACGCGCTTAGCTGGCACGCCGAGGTCGACGAGGTCGCTCTTCGCGGCCGCGCTCGGCGCCAGTACTGTCTCGGCAGCGGGCGTCGACCACAGCGCGCTGGCGTCGAAGGG
This sequence comes from Trueperaceae bacterium, assembly GCA_035646755.1. GTDB lineage: Bacteria > Deinococcota > Deinococci > Deinococcales > Trueperaceae > DASRWD01. The sequence goes on from DASROV010000398.1 coordinate 2,477, forward strand.
CTCGGTCGCGAAGATCACTACCGGGCTGGCGAGGCCGAAGCGCGTTCGCGCCCTGGTGAAGGCGGTGGCCAACCAGCCGTGGTTGACGACGATGAGACGCGGAGCCTCGGCGTTGAGCCTTACCGCCACGCTTCTCGCGAAGCCGTCGAGCAGGGCGTTCTGCAGGGCGCGAGTGACGCTGGGCACGGCGTCGGCAAGGCGTTGGCCGACGCGCACCAACTGCGGCCGGGCGAGCATCTCACGCCAGGCGCTCTTATGTCGTCGGTCGAGATCCCGGGCGCCGTACTCGGCCATGACGTCAGAGACCCTGGCCCGCAGGCGGCCGCCCGACTCGCGCTCGAGCGCTCCTGTCAGGGCCTGCGCAGTAGCCAGGTGTCCGCCGCCTGCCGCGATGGTGGCGAACAGGACCTCAGCAGTAAGCAGGCCCGGTCCCGTGGTCACGGTTCAGGCTCCGGCCAATGCCGCGACGCTGCGCCGCATGCCGAGCTCCCACGGCACGAGAGGACGGTAGCCGAGCTCCTCGCGGGCGTGGTCGGTAGTGAAGTGCACGTCGTGCGCCATCAGCCCAGCACGGTACACCGTCATCGGTGGTTCGAGGGATGGGAACAGCGCTTGCCAGGTGGCTTCGACGCCGGTAGCGATGGCCCTCACCGGGCGCCTCGGGACGCTCAGGCGCGGTGGCGAGCTGCCGACCAGCGCGGCCAGCTCCTCGAACAGCTGGCGCCAGTTGGGCATGCCATCATCCGCGATTACGTAGACCTTGCCGGCGGCCCGCGGCACGTGAAGCGCCAGGCGTACGCCGTCGGCGAAGTTCTCGGCGTAGCAGCTGTTGAGCACGCTCTCGCCGCGCTTCATCAGCGGCAGCACGCCGCGCTGGATGGCCCGCTCGACGCGCTGGAAGGTCGCGTCGCGCGCGCCGAACGGCCACAGGCCCGGCCTCACCACCACGGGCTCGACTTGGTCCTGGCCGAGCAACATGTTCTCGGCCAGGATCTTCGAGTAGGCGTAGGGGTTCTCCTCGTTGTCTCGCGGCAACGTGCGCGGGTCGGCCTCGCGGAAGCCGCGGTACTTGTGAACCGCCACGCTGGAGACCAGCAGGAAGCGCCGCGTGCCGGAGCGGCTGGCCTGCTCAAGTAGTCGCTGGGTGCCGAGCACGTTGGCCTTGAAGAAGGCCTCCCACGGTCCCCAGTCGGCCACCCGCGCCGCGGCGTGAACGACGGCCTCGATGCCTTCGCAGACGCCGTTGAGGGAGCCGTGCTTGGTGATGTCGGCGCGCACGACGGTGAGTCGCGGGTGTGCGAGCACCGCCTGGAGGTTGTCGAGCTCACCCCACGGCGAGACGAGGGCGGTGACCGCGTCACCCGTCGCCAGCAGTCGTTCGGTGACGTGGCTGCCCAGGAACCCGTGGGCGCCGGTGACCAGAACGTTCATGGCAGTAAGGTTATCTGCGCGAGCAATCCGTGAAACAGCGATCCCTGCAGCAGCGATCCCTGAAACAGGAGGTCCTGGCGCGCGAGAATCGCGATGTCAAGGGTAAGGCCCACGACGAGGTGGATAGCCGCCGGGTAGAGGATCGAGCGGCTGCGCACGGCTATGACGCCGAACAACAGGCTCGCGGGGAAGGCGGCGAGCGCTTCGGGGAGGGGCTTGCCAAGGTGGATAAGCGTTGCGGCCATCGCCTGCAGCCAGATGGCCTGGGTAGTGCCGAACGAGTCGGCGAAGGTCTTGAGCAGGAAGCCGCGGTAGAAGAACTCGAACGCCAGGTAGTAGGCGGAGTAGAGCAGCGCCCAGGCGAGCAGCGCGAACACGCTCGTGCCGACCACGGGACCGGCCCACGGGTACATGTTCGCCAACCCGCTAGCCTGCCCGGAAGTGAGCGCGATCAAGGGCACGGCGACCAGCGCCGATACGAGCAGGGCGCGAAGACCGAAGCGCGCGTCGCCGAGCCTTAGCCCGAGGTCGCGCAGGTTCCCACCGGTGAGCAGCTGCAGCAGGGCGGGCGCCAACAGCAGCGTCGCGACCGTCCAGGAGATGCCGTCGGCGGCCGCGCTCAGCGTGCGCGGCAGGAAGCGAAGCAGCGCCGGCCCGGGGGTCGCCAGGTACCAGAAGGCGGCCTGAAGCACGGTGGCCGAGCTCAGCAGGAACCAGGTGCGCGCCTTGTTGCTCTCGAACAGCTCAGCGAAGTCACGCAGGACCTGCTTGAGCACCGTTCCTAGGCTCATACCTCTTTTTGAAACAACCTGTAGGTCTTGTTCCGCACCCCGCCAGCGGCCTCGATGGCGCTGTTGATGCCGTGGTTGTCCTCCAGCGTCCAGCCGCACTCGCCCTCGACGATCCCGTTGACGGCCGCTCGCTTGACGATCTCGTAGATGAGCAGCATCTCCATGCCGCGGTTGCGGTACTCGGGCAACACGCCCAACATGACGAGCCGCGCCTGGTCGATTATCTTCTTGCGATTGAGCAGGTGGAAGATCCCCGTCGGTAGCAGCCGGCCGTTGAAGCGACTGAACACCTGGTTGATGTCGGGAAGCGCCACCGCCATGCCGATCGGCACGCCCTGCTTCTCGGCGAAGATCACCAGCTCCGGGTTGAGGATCATCTTCATCTCGTTGGCGAGATGCTCCATCTCGGCGTCGCTGTAAGGGACGTTGCCCCAGTTCTTCTCCCAGGCGGTGGTGTGGAGATGCTTGAGGATGCCCATCTCGCGCTCGAACTCCTTGAGGTCGGCGGGCCTTATCACGATCTCGTTGCGCTGCATGGCGCGCTTGGCGATGCGCTCGAGGCGCGGCTCGATCTCGCGCCTGTTGTCGAAGTAGAAGGTGTAGAGGTCCTTCGCCTTGGCGTAGCCCGCCCGCTCGAGCCAACACGGGTAGCTGGCCGGGTTCTGCGGCATCATCACGTACGGCTGCTCGTCGAACGCGTCGATCTGGAAGCCCGAGCCGTCGTTCATGCTGGGGTTGAGCGGCCCGCGCACCGCGGCTCGGCCCTTGGCGCGAGCCTCGTCCTCGACGGCGGCCAGCAACGCGGCCGCGACCTCCTCGTCGACGGCCTCGAAGAAGCCGAAGAACGCGAGGTTCTCGCCGTGCACATGGTTGTGGGCGTGATCGTCGACGAAGGCGATGCGGCCGACGGCCTCACCGTCGCGCCTGGCCAGGAACAGCTGCTTGTCGGCGTGCGCCCAGAACGGGTTCTTGCGGGCGTCGAGCAGCTCGAACTGGCCGATGCGGAGCGGCGCAACCCAGTTCTTGTCGTGGCGGTACTTGCGGTAAGGGTGGTCGACGAACTCGGTGATAGCGCGCTTCGTTTGCGCCGGCTCGACGGTTAGCGCGCCCACTTCAGCCTTGGATCACACCTAGTCGTTTGCCGACTAGGGCGAATGCCGCGAGCAGTTTCTGCAGCTGCTCCGGCTCGTGGTTGGCGTTCACGCTCGTCCGGATTATCGACTGACCGTTCGGCACGCCGGGAGGAAGCGCCGGGGTGGTGAACACGCCCTCTTCCCACAACCCCTTCCAGAACGCCATGGCCAGCTCGTCGGGGCCGACGAGGACCGGCACTATCGGCGTCTGCGAGCCAAGCGTGTCGAAGCCGAGCTCGTTCATGCCTTCGCGCAAGGTCCTGACGTTGTGCCACAGCCGGGTGCGCAGGTGCGGCTCGTCGCGCATGATCTCCAGGGCCTTGAGCGCCGCGGCCATCTGCATGGCGGGCAGCGCGGCGGTGAAGATGAAGGGTCTGGCGGCGTGCTTCACGAACTGCACGACGGCGCGATCGGCCGCCATGAAGCCGCCGACGCTGGCGAACGACTTCGAGAAGGTGCCGACGATCACGTCGACCTCGTGCTCGAGCCCGAAGTGCTCGCC
>DASROV010000399.1:0-4038 GCA_035646755.1 Trueperaceae bacterium
GAGTTGACGGCGTTGGCCGGACTTTCGCCGCAGGCCCTGCTTGCGCAGCGTTACCAACGCTTCAGGAGCTTGGGGCGCTTCAGCCAGGCGGCTTGAACTACTAGCTCAACTTGGGGGCGACGGCGTCGCGCAAGCGCGCGACGTTCTCCGCGACGCTACCCATGCTGCCGAACACCGCACTGCCGGCTACCACCACGTCGGCTCCCGAGTACACGGCCGAGGCGATGGTCGTCGGCGTGATGCCGCCGTCGACCTCGATCAAGCAGTTGGGGTTGATTCGGTCGCGCATCCGCCGCACCGCCTCGAGCCTGCCCAAGCTGGCCTGGATGAACTCCTGGCCGCCGAAGCCCGGGTTGACGCTCATTACCAACGCCAGATCGAGGTAGGGGAGCGCCCCCTCCATCACCGCCAGTGGCGTGAGCGGGTTGAGAGCAAGGCCCACCTTGGCGCCGCTTTCCCGCACCTGCTGCAGCAGCCGGTGAAGATGCCAGGTCGCTTCGGCGTGAACGGTGATGACGTCGGCGCCGGCCGCCGCGAACTGCTCGACGTAGCGCTCCGGCTGCTCGATCATCAGGTGGACGTCGAGTGGCAGGCTCGTTGCCTGGCGGGCGGCGGCGACCACGGCCGCCCCGAACGAGATGTTCGGCACGAAGCGGCCGTCCATTACGTCGAGGTGGAGGTAATCGGCGCCGGCCTGCTGGGCCTCCTGGACGCAGCGCCCCAACTTGGCGAAGTCGGCGGCGAGCAACGAGGGGGCAAGCAGGAACGAACTCACGCGCGGAGTATAGCCCAGGCCATCGCGAGCGCCCTGACGCGCCCAGGGTCTGCACAGGCGAGTGCGCGGTGCGGGCGCTTAGGTTCCCTTGCAATCCTCGGCCGACAGGGGCGAAGCGCTAGACTTGCCGAGGTCGCCTGGGAAGGCGAGCGGGAGGAGCTAAGAAGATGACAGACACGAAGGCGAGCGATACCAGGGTCACGGAGTACGCGCGGCCCGACGTGCTGGTGAGCACCGCGTGGGTTGCCGAACATCTCGACGACGAACGCGTGAGGCTGGTCGAGGTTGACGAAGACGTGCTGCTCTACGAACAGGGCCACGTGCCTGGCGCGGTGAAGCTCGACTGGCATACCGAGCTTCAGTACCTGGACCGCCGCGACTTCGTCGACGAGCAGGCCTTCGCGGAGCTCATGGAGAGCAAGGGCATAAGCAACGACTCCACTGTCGTCCTCTACGGCGACAAGTCGAACTGGTGGGCGGCGTACGCCTTCTGGTTCTTCAAGTACAACGGCCACCAGGACGTGCGGCTCATGGATGGCGGCAGGCAGAAGTGGATCGCCGAAGACCGCGAGCTCAGCCAGGACCCGCCGACGCCCGAGCGCGGCAGCTACCAGGTCCCGTATCGAGACGCCAGCATCAGGGCTTTCCAACACGATGTAGCCGGTCACCTGCTCAAGGTCGCCGACGGCAGCGGCGTCCTGGTAGACGTCCGCAGCCCGGCCGAGTACACCGGCGAGAAGCTGCACATGCCCGAGTACCCGCAGGAGGGCACGCTGCGCGGCGGCCACATACCCGGCGCCGCGAACATCCCTTGGGGCAAGGCGGTGAGCGAGGACGGCACCTTCAAGACGGCCGGCGAGCTGAGCGAGCTCTACGGCTCAGAAGGCGTAAGCAAGGACCGGGACGTCGTCACCTACTGCCGCATCGCCGAGCGCTCGAGCCACACTTGGTTCGTGTTGAAGTACCTGCTCGGTTACCCGCGGGTGCGCAACTACGACGGCTCGTGGACCGAATGGGGCAACATGGTCGGCGTGCCGATAAGACAGGGCGCGGACAAGTAAGGCCTCAACAAAGCATGAACGAAGCGGCGCCGCCGGTCGCGAGACAGGGGGCGCCGCTTGAACGTCTTGCGTAATGGCGGCTCTAGATGACCGCTTCGGGCACGCGCTCCTCGACCTTGCTTGGACGGCCGTCGCGCAGAGCCCGTTCAAGGCTCTTCTCGATTATTGCCATGCCCTCGTCGAGCTCCGCGTCAGACAGGTTGAGCGGCGGGAGCAGCCGCACGACGTTCGAGTAGGTCCCCGTCGACAGCAGGATGAGGCCGAGGTCACGAGCGGTGGTGACGATGGCGTCGACGCTCTTGGTGTCCGGGGTCTTGCCGTCGGCCTGCACGAACTCCATGGCGACCATTGAGCCGAGGCCCCTTACGTCGCCGATGGCGGGGAAGCGCTCCTTGAACCCGTCTAGCCGCGCCTTCATCTTCTCGCCGAGCTTTCTCGAGCGCTCGAGCAGGCCCTCGCGTTCGATGACGTCGAGCGTGGCCAGCGCCGCTGCCACACCGGTGACGTTCCCACCGAAGGTGCTGCCGAGCGAGCCGGGCGGCATGGCGTCCATTATCTCGGCCTTGGCGATCACCGCCGAGAGAGGGAAGCCCGAGGACAGCGCCAAGGCGCTGGCGACGATGTCGGGTTCGAGACCGTAGTGATCGACGGCCCACATCTTGCCGGTACGACCGATGCCCGACTGCACTTCGTCGTCGATCCACAGCGCGCCGATCTCGGTGGCGAACTCACGCAGCCCGGCAAGGAAGTTCCTGGGTGCGGGGATGAAGCCGCCTTCACCGGCGACGGGCTCGATCAGGAACGCGGCGACCTCGTCGACCCCGATCGTCGTGCGGACCTGGTCCTTGAGAGCGGCAAGGGCTCGCTCCCCGGTCTCTTCCTCGCTCTGAGCGCCCCAGGGGTTGCGGTAGTGGTAGGGGTACTGGGCGCGGTACACCTCGGCGGCCCTCAAGACGAAGCCGGCCTTGTACGGGTTGGCCTTGCCGGTGAGCGAGAAGGCCATGTAGGTGCGCCCATGGAAGGCGTGGGTGAACGCGACGATGCCAGCGCGGCCGGTGTAGGCGCGCGCGATCTTGACCGCGTTCTCGACGGCTTCGGCGCCCGAGTTGACGAGGAACGACTTCTTCTTGGTCGAGCCCGGCGCCAGCGCGTTGAGGCGCTCGGCCAGCTCGATGTAGTTCTGGTGCATGCCGACCGCGAAGCACAGGTGCTGGAACTCGGCGACCTGCTTGCTAACGGCCTGTACCACGCTGGGGTGGGAGTGGCCAAGGTTCATGGCGGCGATGCCGGTCGAGAAGTCGAGGTAGCGCTTGTCTTCGACGTCCCAGACGTAGGAGCCCTTGGCCCTCACGGGGCTGAAAGGGTGAGTGCTTATGGCTCCTGGCGTTACCGCCTCGGCGCGTCTGGCTCGTAGTTGTTCGTTCGTCACGTGCTTTCCTCCTCTTGCTCAGTCGACTCGCTCGTTCCCGGGCGAGGCCTGTCGATGCTTTCGTCCCCGCCTGCCTTGCATCCTCCCTAAGTTCCGTAACGCCCGCCCTGCCTTCGAAACCAGGCCGCTTAAGGACCGATTGCCCATTACGCAAACTACTTAACAATCGAAGGCCAACCGCATTTCGCACCTGGCAATCGAAGGCGCACGTCCTTGTCAACCGTAGATGTTACCATTTCACCGGTGCCTTCACTGTGCCCGTTTCGCGGGCCGCTGGGGCGACCAAACTGTGGTCCCCGCGTTTACCATCGGGCCATGCCGGGCGCGACCAGCGAAGACGACCTTCTTGCCGTGCCCGAGGTGGCGGCTTCGGCGGCCGCTCGCGCCGGCCTGCAACTACGTCAAACAACCGCGGGGCTCGAGCTGGCCATCCCGGGTGGCTCCGGCGTAAGCGCGGCCGCGTCCTTGTTGCACCGCCCGCGTCCCGGCCGCGACCTGCTGTGGCGGGCGGTGTTGGCGGGCAAGGGCAGCGTCGTCGACGCCACGGCCGGCCTTGGCGCCGACGCCTTCCACCTGGCCGCAAAGGGCGCTCAGGTGACGATGATCGAGCGCTCGCCGGTGCTTGCCGAACTCCTACGAGACGCCCTCGAGCACGCCCGGGCCGGCTCGCTAGGTGAAAGAGCGGCCAACGCCGCCAGCCGGCTAAGCCTCATCGTCGCCGACGCCGTCGACGTCCTCGGCAACGGGCTTGGCAGCGAGGTCGGCGCCGTGCA
>DASROV010000400.1:0-3138 GCA_035646755.1 Trueperaceae bacterium
ATGGGTGGGCACGCGATGCACCGGCTCCGACGAAGAGCACGAGGTTGCCCGCCTCGGCGGCGTCGAGGACGACCTGCGGAACATCGATGTCGCCGATCCACATTGGTCAGGCAACTTCGCTTGGGACGGCGGTCCGCTTGATGTGGTGGAGGGTGTCGACGATGACCTCGACGTCGGCGTCGGGGAAGAAGTAGTCGGGGCCGGTGGGGGCGTGGTCCGTGTACGGCGACTCGAAGAGGCGGGCCGGTTCCATGACTCCGTTCTTGGTGAGCTCGTCGACGATGAGGTCCACGAAGCGGATCTGGTTGGCAGAGAACTTCGTGCTGTCGAGGTAGTTCTCGAAGGCCTCGATAGCGGCGGAGCGGTCGAGGCCGACGAGGTTGCGGACGAAGATGCCGAGGCCGCCGCCCTGTTCAGTGGCCCAGGCGATGTCGACGTGCTGGCCCCCGCAAGCGACGAGCATTTGCTCCAGCTCGGTGAGGTCGTCGGACGTGAGCTGTTTGTTGCGACGCAGGCGCTGAAGGGCGAGGTTTTCGAGGTGCTCGCGGAGATATACCTCGGCTTTGGCGCGGAAGCGCTCGAAGTTCGTACCAGGCGTGACTCCGGGCAGCACGACATCGACGCCTTCGCCGATGGTGTCCTCGAAGTCGGTGTAGATCGGATTGCGCGGAGTCTTCTCGATGAACCGGACGAGCCCGCGGAGGCGTAGGCGGGCGAGTTCGAGCATGGGGAGGGTGACGTCGATCCACCACTCATCGCCGGCGACGGACTCCAACAGGAAGGCCTGCTCGGCGACCGACGGGATGGTCGTCTTTCCGAGCAGCGCGGCGGCGATCCGCTGCGCCGTCTCACGCAAGCGCTCGGCCAGGACGGCGTCCCCGTCGAGCTGGGCGAGCTGGCGGCGCAGGATGAGCAGGTCGAAGCGCTTGGCGTCCTCGTCGTCGTCACGGACCGACGACGGCAGTCCGGCGAGCCCAAGCAAGTCTTCTGAGTCCTCCGGCCTCAGTACCGTCCAGGCGTTGGCGGCGGCGTACTTCTCGACCTCCCTACGGTGCGGACGCACGACGAAGTTGTCGAGATTCATGCCGGCGACGATATCGTGGAGCGTCGCAGCGGTCGACGTCCGCAGGCCGGGCTCGTCCTCACTGAGCGCCGTCACCAGGCCGAGCCGGGCCTCGAACAGCCGCTGGGAGAGTGACTTCTGGATCTGACCCTGCGAGCCGGCGAGGTCCTGGCTGAAGTAATCGAGGTTGCCGCAGAAGTCGAAGACGAGGAAGTCCTGCTTGCCTTCGCCGGGAGCGAACAAGTCAGGACACAACCGGGTGCCGCGGCCGATCATCTGCCAGAACTTCGATCTCGAGCGCACCATCTTGAAGAAGACGAGGTTCACGACCTCGGGCACGTCGATGCCGGTGTCGAGCATGTCGACGCTGATCGCGATGTGCGGTGCCTTGTCCTTAATGGAGAAGTCGTCGATCAGGGACTGCGCGTACGGCGTGCCGTGGGTGATGACCCGTGCGAAGTGTCCGGCGAACTCGGGGTAGGCGAGGTTGAACCGCTTCTCGATGAACTCGGCGTGCTTCTGGCTCTTGGCGAAGATGATCGTCTTTCCGAGGCGGTCCCCGCTGGCGACCTTGTAGCCCTGCATCATCAGGGTTTCGAGGACCTTGTCGACGGTGTCCTCGTTGAACAGGAACCGATTGAACTCCTCGGCCCCGACCTCGTCGGGTGGTCCGTCTTCGCCCCAGTCGAGGGCGTCCCACTGGTCCTTCTCTTCTTCGGTGAGGTCGTCGTACTTGATGCCCGAGCACAGGAACTGGGTGCCGACGCTGATGCCCTTCGGCGGCACGAGGTAGCCCGCTTCGACGGCTTCGTCGAGGGAGTAGTTGTCACTGGGTACGCCGTCTTCGAGGTGGAACAGCCGGTAGGTGTTGTGATCGACCTCGTCCTTCGGCGTCGCGGTCAGTCCAACGAGCATGGCGTCGAAGTAGTCGAAGATCGCGCCGTACTTGGCGTAGACGGAGCGGTGGGCCTCGTCGATCACGATGAGGTCGAAGTAGCCTGGGCCGAAACGGCGAGTGCCGTCGTCGATCTCGTTGATGAGGTTCATCATCGTGGGGTACGTGGAGATGTAGACGCGGCCCTCGACGGCCTTCTCGGTCACGAGGTTGACCGTGGTCGAGCCGGCTAGGTGTTCCTTGAAAGCGTTGGCGGCCTGGTTGACCAGGGCGGTGCGGTCGGCGAGGAAGAGCACCCGCTTGACCCAGTTCGCCTTCTGCAACAGGTCGACGAGCGCGATGGTGGTGCGGGTCTTGCCCGACCCGGTTGCCATGACCAGGAGGGCTTCGCGTTGCTTGCGGTCGAAGGCGTCGCCGACGGCCTTGATCGCCCGCACCTGATACGGACGGCCAGCGATGTCGGTGTTCACCTGCGCCGAGGAGAGCGGCAGCTTGGTTTGGCGGCGCTGGATGAGCAGCTCCAGCTCGTCGCGGGTGTAGAAGCCCTGGGTTTCACGAGGCGGGTAGCCGCCGGTGTCGTCCCAGATCCGGTGCTCGTAGCCGTTGGTGTAGAAGATCACCGGTCGTCGGCCGAACTGCGTCTCCAGGCAGTCGGCGTAGAGCTTCGCCTGCTGTTGACCCACCTCGGGTGACTTGGAGGTGCGCTTGGCCTCCACGACGGCGAGCGGCAGACCATCGGCACCCCACAGGACGTAGTCGACGAAGCCCCTGCCTTCGGCGTTGGGCATGCCGGTGACCTCGTACTCGCGGTCCCGCTCCTGATCCAGGGCCCAGCCGGCTTCGTGCAGCAGCACGTCGATGAACAGGTCGCGCGCGGCGGCCTCGTCGTAATCGCGCGTGTCCGGGGCCGCGGCTGCCTGAGCCGCTGCAATCTGCGCCTTCAGCTCGGCGATCTCTGCTTCGTGCGCGGCGAGCCGTTCATCCTTGTCGGCGAGCGCGGCGGCGTGGGCCTCGTCCTGCTCCTTGAACTTCGCCGCGAGCCGGGCAACTTCCTCGCGAGTCAGCGGCGCTGCCTTGGCCGCGAGGGCCGGGTCGAACTGCGCCTGCAACGGCACCACATTGGGCTGAGGAGAGTGGTGGTACGACGTCCATACGACGACGTACCACCACTCTCCTCAGC
>DASROV010000401.1:0-4349 GCA_035646755.1 Trueperaceae bacterium
GTTCGACGAGGCATCGCTGTCTCTGGCGTCCGATCTGCAATAGGTCCGGGGCGGGGCGGAGATTCGCGGCGGCCCGGGCCACCGCTAATCAGCGGCAGAGGCCCGTTCCCTACGCGCTTCTCATGGCACACAAATCTATCACGGGCGCATGAGAAGGCGGCCTTCGGGCGGGCGTAACGTTGGGCCGCCCTTAACGTGCCGGCGCGGCAGTTAGCCGCCTCGCCACGGCTCCAGCGTGCGCTACCATTGCCGTTCGATGACGCCAAGCGACCCCAGCGACGGAACCAGGACGAGCGACTCGACGCCGAACGCCCCGAACCGTGAACGCATGAACGTGATCGCGGCGGGCGAGGTGCAGGGAGTCGGCTTCCGAGCCTTCGTCCGCAAGCGGGCGCTAGAGCTCGACATCGCCGGTCACGCCGAGAACATGGCCGACGGCCGCGTGGAAGTCGTCGCCGAGGGCCGCCGCGACGACCTCGAGCTGCTGCTGGTGAAGATGAAGGCCGGCCCGACACACTCAGACGTCACCAGCCTGGAGGTCGCCTGGGCCGAGGCCGGCGGTTTGAGCGGGTTTCATGTCTACTGACCATGCCGACGGGGTCGTGGTTGGCGGCGGCACCTCCGCATCGGTTCAGCGGCCCGCTCCCGTCGGCGCGGCACAGTTGGCCGGCGTCCCCGGTGTCCTCGGCAAGATCTCGGCCGAGCGCGCCGACGACTATTGGAGGGCCGCTCAGAACGGGTCAGGCAGCGTTCCCGCGAGGCCAGACAGACCGGTACGGCCTAGTTTCGAAGGCGCCCTGCGCGGTGCTGAGAAGGCGTTGGGAAGCGGCGTCGAGCAGGCGCTGGGGCGCGGCGTCGGGCAGGCGCTGGGGCGCGGCGCCCAGCAGGCGCCGGGAAGCGGCGCGACCCCGCTAGCTGTCATCGCCGAGATCAAGCGCGCCAGCCCCTCGCAGGGAGCTATCGCTGCGCTCGACCCGGTCGCGGCGGCGCGGGCGTACGCGGCCGGCGGCGCGAATGCACTAAGCGTCCTCACCGAGCCGCGTCACTTCGGCGGCCGGCTGGCCCACCTCGCGGACGTCGCCAGCGATCAAGCGCGCCATGCGCTGCCGCTGCTACGAAAGGACTTCACCGTTCACCCCACGCAGGTGACCGAGGCAGTCGCGGCCGGGGCATCGGCGGTGCTGCTCATCGTCGCGGTCCTTCGAGAACTCACCGAGAGCTACCTGCGCTTCGCCCGGGCGCAGGGCCTCGACGCGTTGGTAGAGGTTCACGACGACACCGAACTCGACATCGCGCTGGCCGCCGGCGCCACGCTCATCGGCGTCAACAACCGCGACTTGCGGACTCTGGCGATAGACCTCGACACCGCGCCGCGGCTCGGCCAGCGCGCGCGTGACGAGGGGTTCGCTGGAGTGATAGTCGCCGAGTCGGGCTACCGGACGCGGGATGAGTTGCGCTCGGTGGAGGGCATCGCCGACGCCGTGTTGGTCGGCACCAGTCTGGCCGGGAGCGCGGATCTTACTGCAGCGCTGATGAAGTTGAGGGCCGCTTCTTGATCGCCTCTTGGCGGTAGGCCATAGCGAAGCGGGTCCCGAGGCCGCAGCGAAGAGGGTACCGAGGCCACAGCGAAGCAGGTCCCGGCTAGAGCCGTAACCGGCTTATGAGAAACCTACCGCTATACTTCCGGTCATGTTCTTAGCCGATAACGAGACCGCGATAGCGGCTGGCGATACCCCTTCCGGCCCGCCCGCGGCGGCGCACGATCTGCACGAGGCGACCCTTGGGAACGGCCTGCGCGTCGTCTACGAGTCCATGCCGTGGCTGCCGAGCCTCAGCGCGGCGCTGGTGATGCCGTTTGGCTCGGCCACCGATCCCGAAGGCGCCGAAGGCGCGACCAACGTCCTTCACGAGTGGATGCAGCGCGGCGCCGGAGACCTCGACTCGAGGGCGCTGTCCGACGCCATGGAGGACCTCGGCATGCGCCGTGGCGGCGGCGCCGGTCGCGAGTCGAGCAGCCTCTCGGCCTCGTTCCTTATCGCCGAGCTCGAGGCCGCCATGCCGCTGTTCGCGTCGGTGGCCAAGGCGCCGCGGTTCGACGACGCCGAGTTCGAGAGCGCCCGCGAGTTGGCGCTGCAGGAACTCGAGTCGCTCGAGGACGCCCCCAACCAGAAGCTGATGACCGAGCTGCTCGCCCGCTACCTCGAGAGCCCGCAACGCCGCAGCGCCTACGGTTCGGCGGCAGGCCTCGCGTCGCTCACTCCTGACCTGGTAAGGGAAGAGGCCGCGCGGTGCGTCGGCCCGGAAGGTGCCGTGCTCGCCCTGGCCGGCGGTGGCGACTGGACGGCCGTGAAGGCCGTCGTCGAGCGGGCCTTCGCCGACTGGACCGGCAGCAGCCTGCCAACGCCGCCGGTGGTCGTCGCCGCACCGCAGAAGGACCACGTCGACGCCGTGTCGGCCCAAGTGCAGATCGGCCTGGCGTTCACAGGACCCGAACCCGGCACCGAGGAGGCGTACATCTACGCTGTAGGGCTGGGCGTACTAAGCGGCAGCAGCGGCGCGCGCCTGTTCACCGAGGTGCGCGAGAAGCGCGGGCTGGTCTACTCGGTGAGCGCGTTCAACCGCAACCTCAAGGGTTACGCCTACACCGTCGGTTACGCCGGCACCACGCCCGACCGCGCCGAGGAGACCCTCGAGGTGTTCATGGCCGAGCTCAAGCGGCTCGACAAGGGCGTGTCGGCAGAAGAGATCGCGCGCGCCAAGTCGGGCCTGCTGTCGTCGCTGGTAATGCAGGGCGAGTCGTCGTCAGGCACCGCCGGCCGGCTGGCCGCCGACCTCTTCAACTTGGGGCGCGCCCGCACGCTCGACGAGATAAGGGCCAAGGTCGAGGCGGTCACGCTCGAGCAGCTCAACGACTACCTTGCCAGCCACCCCGTGCCCGACCCAACGATCGTGACCCTGGGGCCGAGCATCCCCTTGCGCGCCGCGACCCCGAGCGCGGCCGCCGACCAGAGCGAAGCTACTGCCGCCGGAGGAACGGCATGATCGCCGCCCCAGCACCCACCCTGCGCTTCGACGAGGTCGAGCTCGACAACGGCCTGCGCGTCATCGGCGAGTACAACCCCGGTGCCTCCAGCGTGGCCGCCGGCTACTTCGTGCAGACCGGGGCGCGGGACGAGCGACCCGACGCCTCGGGCGTCTCGCACTTCCTCGAGCACATGGTGTTCAAGGGCAACGACGACTGCAACGCCGAGGACATCAACCGCATCTTCGATGAGCTCGGCGCGCAGTACAACGCCTTCACCAGCGAGGAGCGCACCGTCTACTACGGCGCCGTGCTGCCTGACCGCCTGCCCGAACTCGTAAACCTCCTCTCGCAACTGATGCGCCCGGTGCTGCGCCAGGATGACTTCGACGTCGAGAAGAAGGTCATCCTCGAAGAGATCGCGATGTACCAAGACCAGCCGCACTTCCAGGTCTTCGACCTCTCGTCCGAGCCCTACTGGCGCGGCCACCCGCTTGGCAACAGCGTGCTCGGGACGACGCAGAGCATCACCGACCTGAAGCGCGACCAGATGATGGCCTACTTCGAACAGCGCTACTCGCCCGGCAACCTCGTCCTGGCCGTGGCCGGCAACTACGACTGGGACGCCTTCGTCGCCCAGGTCAAACAGATCAGCGACGACTGGCCCAGCTTCGCCGTCGAGCGCCAGCGCCCGGAGCCGAGCCCGGCAACGGGCCGCCAGGGCACCGTCGACCCGAAGCTGACCCGCATGCACGTCGCCTTCTACGCGCCCGGCGTGAGCCTCGCCGACGAGCGCCGCTACGCGGCCTCGGTGCTGGCCAGCACCCTGGGCGACGACGACGGCAGCCGCCTCTACTGGGAGCTGGTCGACAAGGGCATCGCCGATAATGCCGGCCTCGACCACGACGCCGCTGAGGACCAGGGTGCCTTCAGCGGCTATGTAAGCACGGCTCCCGAACGCGCCGAGCAGGTGATAGGCAAGTACCTAGAGGTCCTCAAGCACGCCCAAGACAACCCGCCAAGCGAAGACGAGTGGCGGCGCGCCCAACGCAAGCTCGCGACGGGTCTCACGCTGCGCGCCGAGACGCCGTTAGGGCGGCTTACCTCGCTCGGCATCGCCTATCAGTCGCTCGGTGAGTACCACAGCGTCAAAGACGTCGTCGACCAGGTGCTTGGCGCCAAGCTCGAGACCGGCAAGGAGCTGCTGGCGGCGCGGCCCTTCGATCGCGGCTTCGTCTACACCCTGGGTCCGGCTGAGTAGCGGCTCGCCGCTCGCTGCCGCGAAGGCGCAGCGCGGGCCGCTGCGGCAGGCGGCACGGCGCTCGGC
>DASROV010000402.1:0-2793 GCA_035646755.1 Trueperaceae bacterium
GGCGCGGACGGTCTCGGCGGTGCGCGAGCTCATCGACCGTCAAGAGGTATTCGCCTTCGTCGGCGGCGTCGGGACGGCCAACGGCCTGGCGGCGCTGCCGCTCATCAAGCGCTCCGGCACCCCGTGGGTCGGTCCGGCGACGGGCTCGCAGGTCTTCGCCGAGCAGTCGGGCGGCCTGGTGTTCACCACCTTCACCGACTACGTCGTCGAGGCCGCCCTGATGACGCGGCACGCGGTCACCACGCTCGGCAGCAGCAACATCGCGATCTTCTACCAGAACGACGGCTACGGCCAGGCGGGCCTGCGTGGCCTTGAGGAAGAGGTCGCGAGGCTGCAGGAACAGGGTTACGACGTCACCGTCGGCGACCGCGTCAGTTACGAACGCGGCACCACCAACCTCGGCGTGCAGGCGCTGCGGCTGCGCGGCTCGGGCGCCGACAGCGTGCTGCTTTTCTCCGACCCGACGGCGGCCGCCACCCTCGTCAACGAGTTCCAGCGCCTCGACTTCCAGCCGCAGATGCTGGCCACCGTGACCCTGCTCGACCCCAGCCTGATGGCCAACCCCGGCATGCAGGGCGCGCTGTTCGGCGTGTTCATACGTTTGCCTTCGGTCATCGTCGGCGAGGGCAACGGTGACCCGATCGCCGACCAGATCTATCAGGACATCGTCGTCGGCTACGCGCCGCAGGTTGCCGCCGACCCGTTCCGCGCCCTGGCCGGCATCGCCTTCGCCCAGCCGCTCGTCGAAGCGCTGAAAGCCGCCGGTCCCGATCTCACGCGTGAGGCGCTTATCGAGGCGCTCGAGGGCATCGATGGCTACACTGAGGGCCTCTATCACAACGTCAGCTTCGCCGACGGCCCGAGGGGCAACAACTCGGTGATGCTGCTGCAGGTCACGCCGCAAGGCCTGCGACCGGTGTCCGACTGGCTGTCGCTGTAGCGAAGGAATCGCGGTACGCGCGCCGTGACGACGGCGCGCGCCCGCGTTCATGAACGCTTCCCTGCTCGAACTGCAGCACGTCAGCCTCAGCTTCAGGGGCTTAGCGGCGCTCGCCGACGTCGGCTTCACGCTCGATGAGGGCGAGGTGAGCGCGCTCATCGGCCCCAACGGAGCCGGGAAGACCAGCGTCTTCAACGTCATCTGTGGCTTCTACCGGCCGCAGCGAGGCGAGGTGCGTTGGCGGGGAGCGACGATCACCGGCTCGCCGCCACAGCGCGTGGCTGGCCTCGGCATCGGCCGCAGCTTCCAGAACATCGAGCTGTTCAAGGGGCTCACCTGCCTCGATAACCTGTTGCTCGGGCGCCACATGCATGTCGATGCCAGCCTCTTCGGCGCGCTTTTCGCCACCCCCGCCTGGGCGCGCGACGAGGTACGGCAAAGGCGCAAGGCCGAGGAGCTGATGGACCTCCTCGACCTGCAGGCCTACCGCGACCAGCGCGTCGGGGCGCTTCCCTACGGCGTGCAGAAGCTCATCGAGGTGGCAAGGGCGCTGGCGGCGGAGCCGACACTGCTGCTGCTCGACGAGCCGACGGCGGGCATGACGGTCGAGGAGAAGGACGACATGATGGTCAACCTGTTGCGCCTACGGCGGGAGCTCGACCTCACGATGCTCGTCGTCGAGCACGACCTGCGGGTGGTAAGCCGCATGGCCGACCGCGTCATCGTCCTCGACCACGGCACCCTCATCGCCGACGGCACGCCCACGCAGGTGCAGGAAGACCCGGCCGTGGTGAGCGCCTACCTAGGCAGCACGAAGCTGGCGGCGACGCCGCCGAGCACGTCGTGAACGCCGAAGCCGAAGCGACCGTCGTTGGCGACGTGGCCGCCGCCCGCGACCCGTACGCCGCCGCCGAACGGGGCGCCGCGTCCGCTGCCGAGCCGCTGCTCGAGCTCCGTACCGTGGAGAGCGGCTACCACCGGCAACTGAGGGTGTTGAAGGGCGTGTCGCTGAACGTCTACCCGGGTCAGTGCGTGGCGGTGCTCGGCTCCAACGGCGCCGGCAAGAGCACCATGCTCAAGACAATAATGGGCCTCATCGACGACGAGCCCCGCAAGGGCAGCGTGCGCCTCGCTGGCAAGGAGCTGACGAGGGCCCCGACTGAGGCGATATCGAAGGCGGGCATCGCCTACGTGGTCGAGGACAGGGGCATGTTCCCCGACCTCACCGTAGCCGAGAGCCTGCGCCTCGGCGCCTACCATCGGCGCGACAAGTCCGAGGTGCAGGCCGACCTCGAGCGCGTGTATCAGACGTTCCCACGGCTGGCGGAGCGCCAGCGGCAGGCCTCGGGCACGCTCTCTGGCGGCGAGCAGCAGATGCTGGCCATCTCGCGCGCGCTGATGAGCCGCCCCAAGGTGCTTATGCTCGACGAGCCCAGCCTCGGCCTCGCGCCGCTGCTCGTCGAGGAGATCTTCGCGGTGATCCGCGATATCAACAAGGGAGGCATGGGCATCCTGCTCGTCGAGCAGAACGCCAACCAGGCGTTGGCCATCGCCGACTACGGCTGCGTGCTCGAGGGCGGCCGCTTCGTGCTCGAGGGCGACGCCGCTGCCCTACGCGAGAACGAGAACGTCAAGGAGTTCTACCTAGGAGTGAGCACGGCGGCCAGCGGCGAGCAACGGCTGCACGTCAGGCGCAGGCGCAGGCGCTGGAACTAGGGACGCCCGTAGCCGGGCGGCGCGCTTGGCGCCACCCGACCACGGGCGTAACGGGCCCAAAGACCCTGACTAGCTAGAAGTTATCGGCAGTTTTAAAAACGACCTTTAGTAACGACCGCCGGGCGCCTGATTTGTGA
>DASROV010000403.1:0-3512 GCA_035646755.1 Trueperaceae bacterium
GCGTGAGACCAGGCAACCAGCCGAGCTCCCAGAGCCAAGGTTGGCCGGGGCACATGTTGGCGATAGCACATGTTGGCGCTGGCTCAGGTTAGCGCTGGCTCAGGTTAGCGCTGGCTCAGGTTAGGGCTGGCTCAGGAAAGCCGGTGCTCACGCCTTCAGGAGGCTGGGATCGTAGTCGGGCGACTGGTGCCGGAAGTAGGTGTCGTAAAGCTCCGCGTAATGCCCGCCTTGGCGCATCAGTTGGTCGTGTGTGCCCTGCTCGATGACCTGGCCCTCGCTAAGCACGAGGATGCGGTCGGCGTTGCGGATCGTCGACAGGCGGTGGGCGATTACCATCGCGGTGCGCCCCTGCAGCACCACCTCGAGGCCCTCTTGGATCTGCGCCTCGGTGAGCGGGTCGACGCTGGCGGTGGCCTCGTCGAGTATCAGGATGCTGGGGTCCTGCAGCAGCACCCGGGCCATGGCGATCAGCTGGCGCTGCCCCATCGACACGCCGCGGCCACCCTCGCTGACGTCCGTGTCGAGGCCGTTGGGCAGCGCTTCGAGCCAGTCACCGCCGCCGATGCGACGGGCGACGGCGATCACGTCGTCGTCGCTGGCCTCCAGCTTGCCGTAGCGGATGTTGTCCCTCACCGTGCCGCCGAACAGGAACGGAGTCTGCTGCACGATGCCGAGATGGTTGCGGTAGGCGTCGAGGTCAAGCTCACGGATATCGTGCCCGTCGATGAGGATCTGGCCGCCCTGGAACTCGTAGAAGCGGGCGACGAGCTTGCCGAGGCTCGACTTGCCGGCGCCGGTATGGCCGACGAGCGCGACGGTCTCACCGGCTGGGATGAGGAGGTCGAAGCTCTCGAGCACCTGTTCCTGGTCGGTGTAGCGGAAGTCGATGTCGGCGAACTCGATGCGCCCCGCCACGCGCTCAAGCGCCAGGTCGCCGGTCTGGGTGACGCGCGCCACGGCGTCGATGAGCGCGAACACCCTTTCGCTTGCCGAGAGGCCGAGTTGGAACTGGCTCCAGAACGAGGCGATGCTCGTTAGTGGGAACCAGAACATCGCGACCACCTCGACGAACAGGAACCACTGGCCAGGCGTGATGTCGCCGCCCATGACGTTGCTGCCGCCGAAGAAGACGATTGTTGCGGTGCCGATGCCGGCTATCAGGCCGAGCACCGGGAAGATGGCGGAGAACGTCAGACCCTGCAACAGGTTGAGGCGGTACGACTGCGCGTTTACGTCGTTGAAGCCGGCGTACACCGAGGCTTCCTGGCGGAACGCCTTGGCGACCGAGATGCCGGTTATCGACTCCTGCACGTTGGCGTTGACGTCAGCAAGCACACGCCGCGCCTGTTGGGTAACCCGCCTTGCGAGGCGCCGGAAGCCCAGCGCTGCGAGCACGATGAACGGCGCGATGACGAGCGCCAGCAGCGCCAGGCGGGCGTTGATGTAGAACAGCAGGCCAACGAGGATAGACACCTGCAGGAGCTGGCTTATGAGGTTGAGCGTGAGCGTGACGACGGTCGAGAAGTCCTGGGTGTCGGCCGTCACCCGGCTCACCACGCGGCCGCTCGAGAACTCGTCGTAGAACGACATGTCGCGGGCGACCACGGCGTCGAAGGCGTCACGCCTGAGGTTGAGCACGACGTCGCCGACCGCCTTCGCGGTCAGCCACTGACGCACGAAGTTGAACCCCCATGAGAGGGCGGCGGCGGCCAGGAAGGCGGCGACGAGCCAACCGGTGCGCTGCCAGACCTCGCCGCGCAGGTCCTCGCCGGTGACGAGGCGATCGATGCCGATAGACACCAGCAGCGGCAACGAGGCGTCGAGCATCGCGGCCAGGAAGACCGCCACACCGACGGTGAGCATCGTCGCCACGTACGGCCTGAAGTAGCTGAAGATGCGCGTTACCAGTTGGGCGTCGGAGTACTCACGGTCGTAGCCCTCGGCCGCCAGCCCGTCCATGATGAAGCCCATCAGCCACTCTCCAGCGGTGCTTGCGGCATCAGTCGTACCTAAGGAAGATGCGCCGGTAGAGGTGACTGCGGTCGAGCAGTTGCTCGTGCGTGCCCGAATCGACGAGCCTACCCCCGTGGAACATCAGCACCAGGTCGGCCCGCCGTATCTGCGACAGGCGATGCGTGATCATCAAGGTCGTCCGGCCCGCAAGCACCACGTTCATGGCCCGCTGGATCTCGTCCTCTGTGGCGCTATCGACGGCGCTTGTCGAGTCGTCGAGGATGAGGATGCGGGGGTCGGTGAGCAGCGCCCTGGCGATGGCCAGCCGTTGCCGCTGGCCGCCCGACAGCGTCACGCCCCGTTCACCGACAACGGTCTCGTAGCCGTCGCTGAAGCCCATGATGAAGTCGTGCGCCTGCGCGGCCTTGGCCGCGGCGATGATGTTCTCGCGCGTCGCGACGGGACCGAGCCCGAAGCCGATGTTCTCGGCGACGGTGCGGGAGAACAGGAACACGTCCTGTTCGATCACCGACACCTGCGACCGCAACGACTGGAGGTTCCAGTCGCGGACGTCCACATCGTCGACGAGGATGCGACCGTCGTTGACGTCGTAGATGCGGTTGACCAGCTTGGTGAGGGTGCTCTTACCCGATCCGGTCTGCCCCACGATGGCGACGGTTTGCCCGGGGCGAACCGCGAAAGTAACCCCGTCGAGCACCCGCTTGCCTGGCTCAGTGCCGGCGTAGGCGAACGAGACGTTGTCGAACTCGATGGCGCCCTCGATCTTGGCCGCATGTCCGGCGGCGTTCTCGTCCATGTCGACTTCGCTGTTGATGAGCTCGAGGATGCGCTCGGCCCCGGCCAACCCCAGTTGCACGAGGGTGAACGTGAAGATCGAGATGAACGCCGGGAAGCGCATGACGCCCATCAGCCCCATGTACGCAACCAGTTCACCGGTCGAGATGGCGCCGAGCGAGAACAGGTAGACGCCGTGCGCGAACGCCCCCGCCACCGCCAGGCCGATTAGCAGCAGCGGTAGGTAGCGCGCCTGGATCTTGCCCTGCTTGACGAACAGGTCACGGAACTCCGCGGCGTCGCGGTTGAACTTGCGCTTCTCCTGGGCCTCTTGCACGGTCGACTTGACGACCTCGATGCCCATTATCGTCTCGTTGAGGCCGGCGTTGAGCGTGCCGAACTGCCGCCGCATGGCGCCGGCAACCGGGTTGAGTTGCCGCATGTAGGCGCGCAGCGCGAAGTAGAAGACGACAAGGAACGCCAGCGGCGCGGCCAACAGCCTGGTGTCGATGGCGGCGATGAAGATTATCGGCACGACCAGGCTGCTTAACGATTCGGTGATGAGCGCCACGCCCGGGTTCATCATCGGGTTCAACTGGCGCACGTCGTTGGTCGCGCGAGCCATGATGTCGCCGACGCGCTGCCGATTGTGGAACGTCTGGCTCTTGCCGAGCAGGCTCAAGTACAGCTCCTGGCGGGCATCGCGCTCGAGCCGTTGGCCAAGCGTCTCGACCGAGAAGCTCGCCGTGAGGTCGAGCACGCTG
>DASROV010000404.1:0-5802 GCA_035646755.1 Trueperaceae bacterium
GCACCAGGAACAGCAGAAAGATGAGCAGTGAGGCTGCGTAGCCGGCGCGGAAGAACTCGAAGCCGGCCCGGAAGGCGTAGACGTTGAGGGTCTCCGAGGCGATGCCCGGTCCGCCGCCGGTGATCACGTAGATGATGTCGAAGGTCTTTAGCGCGTCGATGGTGCGTAGGATCAACGCCACCACTATCGCGCCGCGGATCGACGGCAGCGTGATGAAGAAGAAGGTCTGCAGGCCGTTGGCGCCGTCGATGGTGGCCGCCTCGTAGTAGTCCTGAGGAACGCCCTGGAGCGCGGCCAGCAGGATGAGCGCGACCATCGGCGTCCACTGCCAGACGTCGACCATCACCAACGAGGGGATGACAAGGCTGGAGTCGGCAACCCACAGCGAGCGGCCGAGGCCGAGCGTCTCTAGGAAGTAGTTGAGCACGCCAAGGCTGGGGTTGAACATCAGTGCCCAGATGAGCGCGACGGCCACCGGCGTCGCCACCATCGGCAGCAACATGATGGTGCGAACGAAGCCCTTGGCCGGGTAGTTGCGGTCGAAGAGCACGGCGATGCCCATGCCGAGCACCAACTGGATCGGCACGGCCAGTCCGGTGAAGTAGAACGTGTTGCGCACGCCGTTCCAGAAACGGTTGGCGTTGAGCGCCTCGGCGTAGTTGTCGAGCCCGATGACGCGTGGCGCGCGCCCTATCGACCAGTCGTAGAGCGAGATGCCGACGTTGGCGAGAACAGGGCCGACGATGAGCACCACGATCGCCAGGATGGCGGGCAGCGGGAACAGCCACGCGGCGTTCCGGTCGAAGACGTCCATCGCCCGTCTCATGCCGAACCGCTAGCGAGGGGCGGCTGAGTCATGCCCGTCATCATAAGAGGGCCGCCGCCCCCATCTGGGAGCGGCGGCCGCTATCAGCGAGATGCGCGCTTACTACTCGCGGTCGAGGATGCCGTTGATTACCTCATTGGCCTGCGCCAGTGCCGCGGCCGGGTCTTCGCCCTGCAGGGCGGCGACGATCGCCTGACCGTAGGCGTCACGCACTTCCGGCACGGCCAAGACTGGCGGGTTCCAGTCAGGCTGGCCGCTGTCGAACGAGGTCTGCGAGGCTTCTATCCAGCTCTCGGGCGCGGTCGCCTGGAACTCTTCGTTCGCCCAGGCGGAGGTGCGCGCCACCGGCACGCCGTCGAGCAGCGCGGCGAGCTGGTTCTCCTTGGAGAGGGCCCACTGGACGAAGTACCAGGCGGCCTCGGGGCTGCTCGAGGCCTGGTTGACGCCAAGCCCCCACACCAGCACGGCGGGAACGCTGCCGGCGGGACCAGCAGGCAACGGCGCGTACATGGTGTTCTCCCGAACGACGTCTATCGCCTGCTCGGGGTCTTCCATTATCGACCGGAAGACGTTGGCGTCGAAGATCATCGCGACCTGGCCCTGGGCGTAGAGGCTGGTGACCTCGGGCCAGTGGAGGCTCGCGGGCCCCGGAGGGCCGTAGTTGCGCAGCAGGTCGGCGTAGTAGGTGAGGGCGGCGACGCTCTCCTCGCTGTCGAGCGCGGAGTTGCCGTCGGCGTCCAACCATTGACCGCCGAACGAGTACAGCAGGTTGACGATCTGGCTGGTGGCGGCAGCGCCCTGCCCGCGCATCGCGAACCCGGCGACTTCCTCGCTGTCGAGCGCGGCGGCGTAGGCGGCGAGCTCATCGAAGGTCTCGGGCGGCCCGTCGAGGCCGGCCGCTTCGAACAGGTCGGCGCGGTAGAAGAGCAGGCTCGACTCGATCTGCAGCGGCAGGCCGTACAGACCCTGCTCGTTCTCGAAGGTGCCGATGGCGCCGCCGAAGAAGTCGTCGATGTCGAGATCGGGGTTGGTCAACGAGGAGTCGGCGACGAAGTCGTCGATATACCGCACCCAGTCGGCGCCGAGGTACTGCGCGCCGACCTGGCCCGGCATGATCATGTAGCCGTCGAGCGTGTCGGCGCCGCTGCTTACCTCGAGCAACCGGCGCTGACGGAACTGGTCTTCGGGGAAGGACTCGAGCGTGACGTCGATGCCGGTGAGCTCTTCGAACTCAGGAACCAGCGGCTCGAGGAAGTTGGTGAAGGGGTGCTGGTTCATCAGGAACCGGATCTCTTCGCCTTCGAACTGGCGCCAGTCGAACTCCTGAGCCGCGCCGAAGGAGAAGACTCCCGCGACGAACACTGCTAGGACGAGGGTTGTGATGCGTTTCATGGTGCCTCCTGAACGTTGCCGAGGTTGCGCGTCAAGTTCAAGCATGCCACGACATCTCCGCTTCGCCCGTAGGTTGAGAACGGGCCTCAGCCGACTGGCGCGAACAGCAGCTTCACGCCTCGTTTCGCGTCGAAGTCGCCGAACGCCCGGCTCCAGTCGGCAAGCTCGTACACCTCACTCACCAACGCCTCGGTGTCGACCACCCCCGCCGCCAGCAACTGCAACGCCCGACGCCAAGAGGCCGGCGTGCTGGCGTTGCTGCCGGTCGCGACCAATTCGCGGTAGCACAGCTGATCGAGGTCGAACGCCACCGGTCGACCGAACAGGCCGATCTGCACGTAGCGGCCACGGCGGCGGACGAGTTCGAGCAGGCTCTGGGCGGCTGGGCCGGCTCCCGAGCACTCGTAGACGACGTCGGCACCGTGACCGCCAGATGAAAGGGAGCGGACGAGGTCATCGGCGCCTCCCTGTTGCACGATGATCACGTGGTCGGCGCCCAGACTACTGGCCAGGTCGAGTCGAGCCTCGTCGGCGTCGGTGCCGAGCACGACCGTGGTGGCTCCCGCGGCGCGCACCACCTGCAGCGTCAACAGGCCGATCGCGCCGGGGCCGGCGATGACCGCGACGTCGCCTGCGGTGACCGTGGGCCGGCCCAGTACTCCGTGCACCACGCAGGCCAGCGGTTCGGTGAGGGCTCCGGCTAAGTCGCTCACCTGGTCGGGCAGCTCGTGGAGGTTGGTGGCGGGCACCAGCAGGTAGCGCGTGAACGCGCCGTTCACGGCCGAGCCGATCGAGAGCCGCTCGGGGCAGAGGTTCGGCTGCCCGTCGCGGCAGTAGCGGCAGTGGCCGCAGGTGTGGAAGTACGTCTCGCTGGTGACGCGAGCGCCCTCGCGCACGTTCCTTACGTCATCACCGACCGCCACCACGCGGCCGGCGAGTTCGTGCCCCATCACCACTGGCGGCCGGGTGGGGAACTCGCCGGCGCGGATGTGCAGATCGGTGCCGCAGATGCCCGCTGCGCTTACCTCGACTATCGCTTGCCCTGGCCCGACCCGCGGTTCTGGTACTTCGCCCAAGGCGACGTGACCCGGTCCGGGCGCCAGCTTCATGACGGCTTCCATGCATGCTCCCTGGCCGTGGACGCGTCGACTGTTCTGCGCCCTGCCGACGGCCAGTAGCCAGTTTACGACCGGGGCGAGGGGATCAGGCGGGCGGCCAGACGATGATCACCTGGATGGTCGTCGAAGCGGTCATGCCGTCCGAGTCGGTGGCGGTTAGGCGGACGTCGTAGCGCACGGTGCCGTTGGCGAGGGGGAACCTGATGGTCGGGTTGGGGCCGGTGTCGGCCGCCTCGAACGAACCCACGTTCTCGCGGCGCGTCTCCCAGACCAGGCTCGAGCCGGAAAGGGTGCCGTCCTCCGCGTCGGAGGCCGAACTACTAAAGGAGATGTCGAGGTAGGTATTAACGCCGTCAATGTCGAGCCAGTTGTGCAGTGACTCGTCTGCCGGGCTGAGCACCTGCGCAGTTGGAGGAGTGCCGGCTGCCACCACGCTTACCGTCACGGAGTCGACAGCTGCGCCGTAGGTGACGTAGAACGTGTGCTCGCCGGCCCCGCGTTTCGTTGACCCCTCGAGACCAGTGCTTATTATCGTGCCGTCAACCGGATCGTTTAGGCGCCAGATCACCGTGTACAGCGGGAGGTCGGTCTCGGGATGGTCGTCGGCGATGACGGCCGAGAGGGGTATGGTGCCGCCCTCTACGAAGACGGCGCCCGGCAGCGGTTCGTCGATGGTGATCGAGATGTCACACTCGGGCGGTGGGCCCGTCGATCCGAGATCGTTGACGTTGACCCGCACGGTGTCCGTGGCGATAAAGCCCTCACCTGACAAGAACGCCTCGACCGTCACGTCGTACCTGCCGTCGCAAAACGTGTGTTCCACGGCCTCGCCGGTCGCGACGCTCGCGAACACGAACGGCACGCCGGCCCTTTCGTATGACCAGGAGAGAATCAGCTCGCTAGCAGCGAGTTCCGGAGCGATTACGGCGTCCGCCTCGAACGTCACCTCGACGCCCTCGTCGACCGTGATTGCCTGCGCCGGCTGTGAGATCGCGACGAACGGCGGGGCTCGCTCGGGATAGAGCCTGCGGACGGCGGCCAGGTCACCAGCTGTGAGCCTTGGCGCAGGATCGACGGGGTCACCGAGCGAGCGGATGGTCGTGAGCTTGATGCCGTTCTCGTCCCGTATCCCGAAGGCGGTCTTCTCATAGTGCATGATCGACGTGTAGCCGTAGCCGCCGAGTGGGAGGCCAGAGCCGTAGATCGTGAAGTTGCCCTCCTTGCCAGGCGTGATGTTGTCCCAGATGATCTCGACGAACTCGTCTCTATCGCTGCGCTGCTGTTCGTGCTTGAGGCCGATGGCGTGGCCGATCTCATGGATGACGGTGTCGACGTGGTCGCAGCCGTCTACATCGAGCCTTATCTCCTGCCGACCGCCCTTGCGGCCGGCGCGTGACCAGCATTTGGCGTTCGCCGCTACGAACTCGATGTAGTCCGCCTCGCCGCTGCGGGGCACCAGTTCGAGGTTGGTGTTGGTGTTCCAGTGCTCGATGGCGGGGAGAATGAAGTCAGCGACGAAGGCGCCGTGGTCATCGTTGAGCTTGTCACTGATGACGTACGGCACCTCGTAAACGTACGGTGCGGTGGTCGTTGCCGCCGGCCAGTAGTTGGTCGGCACGCCGTGAGACTCAGTCGTCAGCGCCGCTGACGCGGACGTGAGCTCTTCAAGGGTCCCTAGCGCGATGTCCCCCTCGATAAGCACCATCCCGTCGTAGAGCTCGGCCGTTATCAGCGTCGGGGCGTCGTCTCCCGGGAACGTGTACTCGATCTCCAACGGCTCGCCGGACGGACCGGACAGGTACCCGTCCTCCTCCTGAGGTGGCCCGGGGGGCTCCGGCGTCCTGAGGCAGCCAGTAAGCAGGAGGGCGGCGGCCGCGACCGCTAGCCAAGGTAGTGCGCGAACTTCGGTTCTCTTTGGCTGGGTCATGATCCAGCGTGCACCATGGGCGTCAACGCGGCGTCAAAGGAGCGCCCGCGTGCAAGTCGCACAGCGCCTCCGTATTGACGACATATACTCGTGGGCGGGAGACCCGTAAAGCGATGGAGGAAATCGGATGATGAGGAAACTGTTGATCGTCTTGGTCCTGGCCGTAATCGGCTCGTTGGCCTTTGCCCAAGCACCTACCTACTTCGTGAAAGCCGACATGGTGCGGGCCGCGGAAGGCGCGCAAGGCCCCGTGTGCGTGCCCAACTCCGTCTTCTTCCCTGGCGAGAACATCGTCTTCCGCGCCGTCGTCTACGACGCCGCGACCGGCGAAGAGCTGATGTTCGACCAGGTACAGGAACGCGGCATCACGGCGACCGTCCATATGGACGGCATGGATCCCATGCCGATGTTCTTCCCGCCCCCCACTGAAGGCGAGCCTGCAGAAGGCCAAGAGGGCCCCCCTCCCGGCGCCGACTACTTCCGCGGCCCCTGGCCAATACCCGCTGACTTCGCCTCCGGCATATACAACTGGCACATAG
>DASROV010000405.1:0-2966 GCA_035646755.1 Trueperaceae bacterium
ACCTGGACGAAGCGGTGCTGCTGGCCGACCGGGTGGTCGTGCTCAGCGGTCCGCCCGGCCGGGTGCGCGAAATCATCGATGTCCCACTGCCTCGCCCGCGTTGGGAGTACGACGTGCGCGGCCGGCCCGAGTTCGCCGAGATCCGCCACGCCATCTGGACGATGCTGCGCGAGGGCCTCGTTAGTTCCAGCGCCGACGCGTTCGGTTCACGGGCGGGCTGAAGGGACTAAGAGTTGCGCTACTTGAAGCACCTCGTGTTCGCCGCCGTTTTCTTCGGGGTATGGGAGCTGGCTGGACGCCTCGGCAACCCGAACCTGCTGCCGCCGGTGTCCGACGTGTTGCGCGCCTTGGTCGACATCATCTTCGGGCCGCTGCCGGCGGCACTGTTCGAGAGCCTGCAACTGCTCTTCCTCGGCTTGATGCTGGCGCTAGTGCTCGGCTTCGTGCTCGGGCTGCTGGTCGGTCGCTACCGGCTCATCGACCGAACGGCGAGCCCGTACTTCGCGGCGCTCTATGCGCTGCCGACGGTTGCATTGGTGCCGCTGGTGCTTATCTGGTTCGGCTTCGGACTCTCCGGCCGAGTCGTGGTCGTCTTCCTTGCCTCGTTCTTCCCGATACTCATCAACGTCTATCAGGGCGCCCGCGACGCTCCTCACGATCTGCTCGAGGTGGCGAGTTCTTTTGGCGTGAAGTCGGAACTCGGGTTGCTGCGCCGGGTCGTCATACCCTCGGCGGTGCCGTTCATCCTGGCGGGCGTTCGCCTCGGTATCGGCCGCGGGGTCGTCGGCATGGCCATCGCCGAGGTCTACCTGCGGCTGAGCGGCATCGGCACGTTGATCACGCAGTACGCCTCGTCGTTCCAGACCGACTATCTGATCGCGGCGATCCTGCCGCTGCCGATATTGGGCATCGTCCTCACTAAGCTCCTTGCCACCATCGAGTCGCGCTTCCAGGTCTGGAAGGTCTAGGAGCCGAGCCATTAGTTGAGAGAAGGGAGGCTGCCTTACCGATCGACGATTCATCACGACAACTGGCCGAAACGAAGGAGACGTACATGACTTGGTTCAAAGCTCGACAGATCCGCTGGTTCGTGGGCTCACTGTTGGTGCTGGGCGCGTTGGGAACAGTAGCCGCTCAGATGACACCGGAAGAGGCGGCCGCGCAGTACGACTTCGACTTGTCCGACGTGGACCTTGTGACCACTAGCTCCCTCGAGTCGCCCCTGCTCATGCCGCAGGGCTACATGCTCGACATGCTCGTGGCCTGGGGTGCCGAGGTCGAGATCGTCACGCTGACCACGACCTCCGGAGTGCAGGCGCTCATCGCCAACCGCTCCAACCTCGCCCCGCACGGGGCGGACGAGCTGCTCATCGGCGCGGCAGAAGGCGCTGACTTAGTGGCCATCGGCTCGCCGCAATCGAAGATCAACTACGTGCTCGCCGCCAAGAACGACATCGACTCGGTCGAAGCGCTCGAAGGCAAGACGATCGGCATGTCCGGCCCGGCTGGCTTCGACGCCCTGCTTACGCGCTTCTCCCTGGCCGACGTCGGCCTTGACCCCGAAACCGACGTCAACTTCGTGCAGATCGGCGGCAGCCCCGATCGCGCCGCTGCACTTCTCGCGGGCCGTGTCGACGCGGTCACCATCGGCCTCGACGACTGGTTCGAGCTGGCCAACCAGACCGACGACGTGCACCTGCTCCAGTACATGTCCGAGGTCGTGCCCGACTTCGCGACCGAACTCTACTTCAGCCGCCGCGAGTTCATCGACGCCAACCCCGAACTGGCACTTGCCATCGCCTGCGGCAACCTCGAGGCGAACCAGTGGGCGAACGAGAACCGCGACGCCTTCATCGCCTACACCATGGAGCGCGTACCAGGCCTCGAAGAGGGCCCCGTCGTCGAGCTGTACGACGCGGCCATGGAGGTCGGCATGTGGCCGACCGAGCCGGAAGCGGTGCTCTCGACCTCCGGTTTGCAGGGGCTAATGGAAGCGATGCTCGAGACCGGCGACATCGCCAACCCGGTAGAGGTCGCCAACTACATCGACATCAGCTTCCTCGAGGAAGCGGCTCAAATGGGGTGCGGACAGTAGGGGTGTTGACAGTAGAGGTATGGACAGTAGACCTGTGGTGAACGAAGCCGGCTCAACCGACGTCCGGACCGGAGGGGCACCTCGCCCTTCCGCGTCCGGCGTGGGCGCCTTCTTCCGGCGGCATAGTGACACGGTCTTGCCGCTGCTGGCGTTCGTGGTCTTCATGGTCCTGTGGGAGATCTTGGGACGGCTGACGAACCCCATCCTCTTCTCGCCACCATCGAGGGTGGCCCGCGGGTTCGTCGAACTCATGGCCGACGGGCGGCTACAACGGGCGTTTCTGGTCACCATGAACGCCCTGTCGGTGGCGTTCCTGGCAAGCGTGGTCGTCGGCATCCCGTTCGGGTTGGTGATCGGCCGCTGGAAGCTGTTATCCGACGTCTTCGAGCCGTACCTCGACGCGGTCTACGCAACGCCGCGGGTCGTCCTGGTGCCCCTTGTCATCTTGTGGTTCGGCGTCGGCTACGAGGGCCGGCTGTTCCTCATCTGGATCGGAACGGTCGTGCCGATCATCATCAACACCGCCATCGGCGTGCGCAACGTGCGCAGCGACCTGATCGAGGTGGCTACCTCGTTCGGCGCCAAGGAGACGCATCTGGCCAGACACGTGATCCTGCCAGGCGCAGTGCCGTACATCATGGCGGGCTTGCGGATCGGCATGGGGCGCGCCCTCGTCGGCGTGATCGTCGCCGAGATCTTCCTCGACCTCACTGGGCTCGGCGGGATTATACAGACGGAGTCGGCCTATTTTCGGACGCACCGCATGTTGGCGGCAGTGGTCGTCATCGCGGTGCTGGGGACTCTGTTGATTGGCGCGTTCAGCTTGATCGAGCGGCGCTTTGCACCTTGGAAAGAGAGCTTGCGGGAGTGA
>DASROV010000406.1:0-2792 GCA_035646755.1 Trueperaceae bacterium
GTCGTTACGCGTGTTGCAGACAGGGTCGGGGCTCAGGCACCGTTGCACGGTGCCTGAGCCCCGACCCTGTCTGCAACACGCGTAACGACGCTCCATCGTGCTCCACGACCACGTGAAGGCCCTCGGTGCTCAGAGGCTGGACCTCAGTAAGGAACTCGTAACCGTTGCGGTCACCCAAGGGGCTCCGCGGGATGTCTGGCGCGGGCCTGGAACGCTCTCCGCTATCGCTGCGCTCACTCGAGATCAGCTGGCCCCTTGTGTGAAACGCCCAGTCGAAGGTGTGATCGCTGCCAACCACCCCTGTGGCGTCGAGCACATCGACTAGGAAGCCGTCGCCCAACAGCAGGGTGCGCCTCATGTGCACGCCTTCGGCCACGCCCTCCACGAGCGCCTGCGCAGCCTGATAGCCGCCAGCCTCGCCGAAGGCGAGCAGTCGTCCTTCTCTGGGGTTCTGAAGCTGCCCGTCGACCGAGAGCGTGTTGTGAGCGATGGTCGAGCGGTACCATCCCAATTCTGGCACGTGATACCAGCCGGTGCCGGGGTCGGCGAGCCAGTGAACGCCGTTTGCGAAGAGCGTCAGGTGAAGACGATCGGGGTGGCCGTGTCCTCCGCCGTAGTGACCGTACTCGAGTCCAGCGTATGTCGCCCCTGCGTCGCGCCTCAGGACGGCCACACCGGTTCCTGGCATCCTTTGACTCTCTTTCTCCCGGAGGTCGGCGAAGTCGACCACCGGCACCTCGTCGGACCGGGCATCAACACGCCCACGCCCGCCGGCAACCACCGGCAACTCCGGAGCAAGATAGAGGAGCGTTCGCCACGAGAGATCGCTTCGGTCGGCACCGTGCTGGTAGGCGTTGGCCAGCAACCCGCCGTAGCGGACATCGCCGTAGCGGGCGTAGCCGAGTTCGTAGCTGTCGCGGTGGTAAGCGACACCGCGGCCGAACCAGGAGTCCTTGCGAGACGGGAACGTCAGGTCCGGAAGCATCACCTTGAGCGGACCGTCGAACATCGGCCGCAACGAGCCGTAGTCAGAGGTGCCGTGGTAGAGATCGACGTCGCGATGTAAGGCGAACTCGGCCAGGTCGAGTGTGTGATCGAGGGTGGCGAAGTGGTAGTTCTCTCCTTCGTACCAGACGCCGTCCTCCAACAACGACTGGCTCATATGGAAGCTAAAGCCGTGGGGTCCGGCGAGAACGTGCTCTATCAGCTCGGGGTCCTGGTAGAGGAACCCGACAGCGCCCATCCCCGCGTTGTTGAACGCCTGGCGGTTGCTCAAGCCTTCATCGAACGACCGAATCAACGTGCTCGATTCGTAGAACAGCTCACGAACGGCGGCGTGGTCGTGGTCGCTGTACGACGGCGAGTCCCTGGTCAAGTCGTAAGCCGCGACCATGTCGACGAGCCAGAACGCCTCCAAGTAGGTCGATTGGAAGAGCCGGGTGGGGCCGAGGAGGTTGTTCGCCAGCGGGTAGTCACGGTAGTGTGTGGCGAAGTGAAGCAACGAATCGCGCACCAGTCGCGGGTAACGCTCGTCGTTTAGCAGGGCGTACAGTATGCCGGCCTCCACCAGCCGCTTGGAAAACCACTCCTGAAACTGCCTTACCCAGGCGAGGTCGAAGGTCTCGCCCGTATGGTCGCGGCCGCATTTCGGGCATGCGTGCCTGTGCGGTTCGTAAGGGTCGAACACCAGGCGGCTGTTGTCAATCACACACGACTCGAAGAAGGCGCGCCCTTTGTCTAGGGGTATCGCCGGCGACCTGGCGATAAGTTCGTCGACTCGAGCCCTGAACTTCTCGAGGGCCGTGCGATACCAACGGTGCTCGTCCAGGGCGCGCCGGATACGCGTCAGCTCGTCTTCAGTGAGGATGAATCGATCAGACACAGGTCATGCCGAGGTAGGAGCCAAGGGGCGAGTCGTGGTCGCTGTTGCGGTGGTCACGCAGCGCCTACCTGCTGCGGCGTGATCTCGAGCCGCTCCTCGCTCTGCCCGTCGAACAGGTGCAACCGCTTGCCGTTCCAGACGGTCTCGACCGTCTCACCGGCGCGAGCGGGGTGATCTGGCGCGAGTGACGCCACGGCGAGTTCGCCGCCCAAGTGGAAGTACACCAGCTTCTGGGGGCCGAGCATCTCGACAGCGGCGGCTTCGACGTTTAGTCGTATGTCCGAGCCCTCGGGATCGACCGCGGCTTCGGAAGCGTGCAGGTCGAGCCTGGCTGCCGCCGCGGAACCGTAATCGCCGGCCGATGAGATGTTCTCCGGTCGGATCCCGAGGAACATCAAGCGCCCCACGTGAGCTCTCAACGGGCGCTCCCACACAGGTGGCAGCGCTATCTCGCGAGCACCGTCCTCCACCGCGAAAACTACGCTTTTGCCGCGCTCAGCCAAGGCACCGCTGATGAGGTTCATCGGCGGCGACCCGATGAACCGTGCAACGAAGGCGTTCTTCGGCGTGTTGTAGACGACCGCCGGAGTGTCGGCCTGTTGGATAACGCCGTCGCGCATGACCACGATCCGGTGGCCAAGCGTCATGGCCTCCTCCTGATCGTGAGTCACGTAGACCATCGTCGTACCGAGCCGCCGCTGCAACTCAGCGAGCTCCACGCGCATCTGCACTCGTAGCCTGGCGTCGAGATTGGACAGTGGCTCGTCGAGCAAGAAGACATCCGGCTCGCGCACGATGGCTCGTCCCAGGGCCACGCGTTGACGTTGGCCTCCGGAGAGCTCCCGGGGCTTGCGCTTCATGAGCTCGCCGATGCCGAGTGTGCGGGCAGCGTTCTCGACACGCGGTTGCC
>DASROV010000407.1:0-5929 GCA_035646755.1 Trueperaceae bacterium
CCCGCTGACCGCAGAGCCTGAACCAGGTCGACGAGCGACCGTTCGAGCTCGCCCGTGAGTACGTGATCGCCGAGCGCAGAGAGCAGCCGCAGGATGACGTCCTCGGTGCGTTCCTTCATGTCGTCAGGCAGCCGGCCGAACATCGTCGCGAAGGTCCGGATCACCTCCGTGAACGGCTGATGCTGCAGTGACTCCGATGACACGACCGCTATCGACTCCAAAGCCTGTAGGAGACGCACGAACGTGTTGTCGAGGTAGATGATCGGCAGTGGTGTCGATTCCCGCTCCAACGCGTCGGGGCTCGACCAGCGGGCCATCACGTCGCGCAGGTTGTAGATGGCAAGTAGCCCAGGAAGGGGGTTGGAATGTGCGGTCGAGACCGCCGTCCAGGCGATCATCTCGAGTTGCGCAATGCCGTAGGCCGGGTCGCTGTCGATGTCTCTCACGGCCTCGAGGTGGACCGCCGCGGCGACGGCCTCGGCGACTTTCAGCGCCACGCCGTGCTCGCGCGCCCTGACCTCGGCGATCACGTCGCCGAACGCCACGAACGTGCCGATGGTCGCCAGCATCTCGACCTCGACCTCGTCGTTTGCCTCCTCGGCGGCGTTCCCGATGCCGTCGAGATCGAGGTGGTTCATGAAGCCGTGGCGGCTTAGATGGACAGGCAGGCGGACAGGCAGGCGGACAGGCAACGTATCGGCCGCGTCGAAATTTGACTCCCGCAGCGTCTTGGCCAGTATCTGCTTCTCGCGCTCCCGCGCCGACATCACGTGGTCCCTGATGGCCTCGATGATGACGACCGGGCGCATCTGGTTGATGGTCGTGTAAAGCAGCAGGATCAACAAGTTGAGCCCGATGAACGTGAGCAGCAAGGTAAGCGAGGCGCCGAACACCGGGTTGAAGGTTTCCGAGACCGTGGCTAGCGTCACCAACGCTAAGAGCGCGAGCCCGACGAAGAAGCCGAAGTACGCCTGGTTGAGGGGCCGCCGTAGGAACTGGTCGAACACTTGCGTTGTCATGGCGGCGGCCGACTGCTGCAGCGCCAACAGCAGCAGCGAGGTAGTTATCGACCTGACCGTGATTATCGCCCCGGCGACGACACCGAGCAGGCCGCTCGTGCCTTGCGCGGAGGCGAAGATCCTCGCTTGCAGAAACTCCCTTACGGGCCCGATCCAGTCGGCAGCACCGGCATCGAGAACGTACGTGCCGGCCGCCAGCAGGAGGAAGCCGACGATTATCAGCGTCGGCAACGCCAGGAACTCGCGGAAGGCGCGGCGGAGCGTATCGAGCAGCTCGGACTCGCCCGAGTTACCACCTTCGTGCTCCACGTAGCCGTCCACAACATCACCCCCTTTACCGCCGCGATGTCGTCGCCACCGCCCTCGGCCCATGGGAACTCTGCTCAACCCCAGCTTCGTACAGGATAGGCGAAGCTAGCCGACGGCGATGAAGTGCGACTGAGCGGTGGCCGAGAGGGTGATTGCAGTGACACTCGCCCCATGGCGGGGCCGCGCGAAGCCCTACCATCGGCCGACGCATATAGCAGAACAGCCGCCGGGCGTGCTCAGCGCCGGCTTGGGAGAGGTCCATATGTACCTACGTCGGCACCACCCGCTGCTCCTCGCCGTGCTTTGCGCGTTCACCCTGGCAGCCTGTCAGCAGACCACGCCCCCACAGCCACAACCTGTCGAACCGCTCGGTGAAGGTGACACCCTCGAGTACGCCCCCGGCCGGACCGGCGAGGTCAAGACGGCCACGCTCACCGGCCCCGACGGTGAGCCATTCACCTTCAGCTACGAAGTCATCGACGGCCTGGTCATCATCGAGGGGGACATGATCATCGGCACCGCCGAGGAGTTCGCCACGCTGGAGGACGCCGACGCCATCACGGTCCAGAGCACGCTGATGTACCGGAGCGTGTGCTGGGAGTTCCTGTTCATCGAGCTGCACTGCGAGAACTACCGCTGGCCCAACGCCGTCGTGCCTTACGTCTTCGCCGACGACTGGAACGATCCCGACCAGGCCGGCGATGAGAACGCCGTGATGCGCGCCGCCATCCAGACCGCGATCGAGGAGGTCGAACGCGTGACGGCCATCCGCTTCGTGCCTCGCACCAGTCAGGACGACTACGTGCGCTTCCGCGACAGCGGCGGGTGCTCGGCCACCGTAGGGCACGAGGGGGGCCGCCAGAACATCAACCTCGACTTCGGTTGCCGCAACCCCTGGGTCATCGCCCACGAGATGCTGCACATGCTCGGCTTCAACCACGAGCAGTCGCGCCACGACCGCAACAGCAGCGTGGAGATAATGTGGGACAACATTCAAGACGGCAAAGGGCACAACTTCGAGGTCGCCGACCTCTCATACGACTACGGCCCCTACGACTTCGACTCCCTCATGCACTACGGCACCTTCTCTTTCTGCCGCAGGGACTCTTCGGACAATTGCGTCGGACCGACCATCGCGGTGCCGTCCGGCGCTGCCGTTGGCCAACGCAGCCGCCTTAGCACCAGGGACATCGCCTCGGTCAACCGGGCCTACCCCGGCGAACCGCCTACCATCGCCATCACTTCACCTACGCCCGGCAGCGGCCACTCGCACGGTTACGGCGGCCTGCTGCTCGACGCCGACGTCGACGATCCCGAGGGCAAGAACGTGACCGTTACCTGGTGGAGCGACAGCAGTGGCTTCATCGCCACCGGCAACCCGGCGTTCGCTGACACCGGTGGTATGGCCTACGGCAACCACGTGATCACGGCCAGGGCCATAGACCCACAGGGCCACCTGGTCACCGACACCGTCAGCGTGAGCATCACCAACGCTCCGCCGACCGTCGACGTGCTGCGCCCAGCGGCCGGCACCTACTGCGTGGGCGAGAGCGTCACCTTCCAGGCCACGGTGTTCGACCCCAACCAGAGCGGCTACACCCTTCCCGACGCCGGCGTGGCCTGGCGCGTGGGTCCCGGCGCGTCCTTCGCCACCGGCAAGACCGTCACGCGGGCCTTCACCACGACCGGGGCGACCCAAGTGATCGTGCGGGCCACAGACGAGCAGGGCGTCTTCGACGAGGACAGCATTGGACTAAACATCTCCGACTGCAGCGACCAGCCGCCGGCTGTTACCATCACCACGCCGGAGGACCAAAGCCAGCTGTTCTACGACGGCTTCGACGAGGCCTTGAACATGTGGTACGCCGACGTCAGCTTCGCCGGCAGCGCCCTCGACCCCGAGGACGGCGCCTTGAGCGGCTCCTCCCTGGTGTGGACAACCGACCGCACCGGGTTGCAAGCCCCCGGCCTGGGAACCGGCACCAGCCTTACTGCCCGGCTCTTTAGCAACAACTGCGAGGGAGTTACGCACAACGTCACGCTCAGCGCCACCGACTCATTCGGCAACCTTC
Organism: Trueperaceae bacterium; assembly: GCA_035646755.1. Classification (GTDB taxonomy): domain Bacteria; phylum Deinococcota; class Deinococci; order Deinococcales; family Trueperaceae; genus DASRWD01. The sequence goes on from DASROV010000407.1 coordinate 3,401, forward strand.
GCTCGGCGTTGGTCAGGGTCACCATCTACACCATCTGCTGAACACGTGAGGTGGCGCCGGAGCCTGCGGATGCAAGGGCTCCGGTGCCACGTCGGTTGCCCGCAGGCATGGCTACGGCAAGGTCAGCTCGTGGACGCTCGCCTCGTCGCTATCGGATTCGGTAAGCACGTAGAAGTTGGCACCGATGACGGCGAGCCCGCGTGGGAATCCGACGATCTCGGCGGGCAGTTCGATGGTGGCTTCGGCCAGTCCGTCAGCGCCGATCAAGACGATTGAGCGACCGACCAGCGCGGCGAGTTGGGTTCCGGTCCAGGCCAGATCACGCATGAACGTCTCGGGCAGCACGTCGCGCTGCGATTGCAGCGCCAGCGTGTCGGGGTGAAGCGTCAGCACGTGGTTGACGCCGGGGTTGTCGTAGTCGCGCCCTGAGACGATCAATGAGCTGCCATCGAACGCGCCGCGCTCGACCGACATGAAGATGCCGAGGTCGGTCGTGGTGGAGATGGTAGCCAGGCCCGGAGTGGTGCCGATGTTGAAGCGCTCGAGCGAGGTGATGTTGCCGCAGGCGCAGTGGCCGTAGAACTCGTCGTCGGAGCGGGCCGCGACTAGATGATCGTGGCTGCCGGCGTAGAGCCTCTTCGGCCCTAGGACGCCCGTCGCGGTGTCGTAACCTACGACCGGGTTGCCGGTCTCGTCGGTGTTGAAATAGAGACGCGACTGGAACGACGTCAAGGTCGTCCAACTTCCCATGCCGAAAGTGAAGCTCTGTAGCTGCGTGGCCTCCGCTTCCAGGCAAGGTTCGACAAGCGGGCTGCCGGTGACGCGCGTAAGGGTGATGCTTTCACTGTCGGTGCCCAGCTCGATGAGATCGTCCCCGCTGGCCTGAGCCTCGTAATGCGTGCCGTCCAGGATCAGGACGTTCTCGGTCAGTGCCGCGTACACGTGCCGCTCGCACGTCAGCACGCCACTCGCGTCGGAGCGGCTGAGGAACGTAGCGCTACCGCTCCGAGCAGAGCCGAACTCAAGCGTGGTGGTGCCGCCGGAGCCGTAGAACGTGCCGGGGCCCGGCTCCACGAGCCACAGGCCCTCGACGGCGATTGCGTCCTCTTCCGGCAGCGGCGGTGGTTGGGGCGAACTACACGCGGTGACTGTCAAGACGACGATCGCGGCAAGCAACGATAGACGGGCAAGGGGGCGTAACTGACGGTTGGTCATGGCAAGGTCACCTCGTAAATGAGCGATTCGTCATCGTTCGACTCGGCGAGCACGTAAGCCGACGAGCCTATGGTGGCCAGCCCGGCCAGAAACGGGGTCTGGCCGCTCAGCTCAACGGTCGCGTCGGCGCGGCCGTCGGCACCAACCAGCACCAGGTTGCCGTCGACAAGTGCGATCAACTGACCGTTCAACAACGCGACGTCGTCGATGCTCGCCTCTGGCAATATCTGACGTTGAGAGATCAGAGCCAGGGTGTCGGCATCGAGCGTAAGCAGAACGTTGATGCCGCTATCGACCCTGCTCCGGCCGCCGATAACGACCGTGGCGCCGTCGAAGTAGCCGTAACGAACGCCGATCTCGTTGCCGAGGTCGGTTCCGGTCTCGACGGACACTATCGACGTGTTGGTGGCGAGGTTGAAGGCGTCGGCCGACTCCGAGCCGCCACAGGCGCAGTGGCCGTAGAACAGGTCGTCGCTTCGGGCCGCGACTACCCAATTGTGGATACCGCCCGACACGCTCTGGCTGTACACCCGGGGCGCGCCGAACGTTCCGGAGGCGGTGTCGAACGAGACTATCGACTCGCTCGGATCGTCGATGTTGAAGTACAGGCGGCCGTCGAACGAGCTAAGGCTGGTGAAGTTGCCGTTACCAGCGGCGTAGGTGTCGAGCTCGGTCACACTCGCCGCGCCGCACGGAGTAACGAGCGGCGTGCCTGCGACGCGGGTGAGCGTGAGGCTGTCGGTGCCGTTGTCGAGCAACAGCGTGTCGGCGTCCGCCGCCTCGGCGATGTAGTACTGCTCGTCGAGCAGTACTACATTCTCGGACAGTATGGCGTAAACGTGTCGTTCACAGGTGGTGATGTCGTTCGCGTCCGACCGGCTGAGGAAGGCCGCGCTGCCGCTGGTAGCGGCCCCGAACTCAAGGGTTGTGGTGCCGCCGGCGCCGTACTCGGTACCACTAGCGGGCGTGACCAACCAGGTGCCTTCCAGCTCGAGCCCCTCGTCCGGCGGCGACGGTGTTGGCGTGCTGCAGGCGGCAAGGACCAGCAGTGTTGCCGCGACGAACGCTATCAGTGGATACCGAGGTGCCGTTCGAGTACGCATATGCGACCCTCCGTCGCTAACGACACCAGTGTATGCAGGTTGTAAGGGCCCTGTCGTCGGCTAGAGAATAGGGCCTCTCACCCGGCGCTAATTGTGACGCCACGCCTCAGTTACCACGGCCGGGCACCTGTCATCCGTCGCAAGAAGTGTTCCCGGGTTGCTGTTCTGGACGGTCCGCGCGAGCCCCTCGGCCGCTTGGTGATCCTTGCGC
>DASROV010000408.1:0-7388 GCA_035646755.1 Trueperaceae bacterium
GAGTACCCGGACCTCGTCCGCATCCGTGTCGTTCCCGGCCGGCCGGGCCAGGAGCCGCGACGCCTCCGTCGGCCGCACGGCTGACCACCACGGTGCGACCGGTGTCCTCAAGTTGCGGCGCGGTCTCCTCCTGCGCCTGGCTCTGGCGCTGCCGCTACTTGCCGCGTTCTCAGGCTTCGCGCTCAGGCAGTTAGCGCCACCGCGCCTGCCCGCCCCGCTGGTTGAGCCGGTGGTTCGCGGCAACATCCTGGCCGCCGACGGCTCGGTGCTCGCCGGCGGGCCCGTCGACGCCCGGACCTACCCGTACGGTGGCATGGCGGCGGCGCTGCTCGGCTTCACCGGCACCATCCAGCCCGACGGCCGCTTCGGTCTCGAAGGGCTCGAGTACGCGCTCGACGCGCGCCTCACCGCCGGCCAGGACGTCACGCTCACGCTCGACCCCACCATCCAAGCTGCCGCCGATCGCCACCTCGCCGCCGCCGCCGTCGAGAACGGCGCGGACAGCGGGGCCGCTGTGGTGCTCGAGGCCGGCACCGGTCGCATCCTCGCCGCCGCCAGTTACCCGAGCTATGACGGCAACGCCTGGCGCTCGGCCGACAGCGCGCAGATGATCAACCGGCCGTTCCTCCAGGAGTACGAGCCCGGTTCCGTCATCAAGCCGCTAGTGGTAGCAGGACTGCTGGAGAGCGGCCGGCTGCTTCCTGACGAGATGGTCGACGCGCCCATGACCCTGCGCGTCGGCGAGCAGACCTTCCGCGACGTCGCCCAGCACGAACCACTGCTCAGCGTCCCCGACGTCCTTGCCTACTCCAGCAACGCCGGCATGATCCACCTCGGCCAGCGCTTCGAGCCGGCCGAGCTGCACGACTGGCTGCTGCGCTTCGGGATCGGTCAGGACCTCGCGCTCACGTCAACCTACACGCGCTCGGGGATCCTCAACCCCTGGTACCGCTGGGTGCCGCAGGACCACGCCGCGAACACCATCGGCCAGAACCACTCCACCACGGCGCTGCAACTGGCCGCCGCGTACTCCGTCTTCGCCAACGACGGGCTGTACGTGCCCCCACGGCTCACCGAGGACGAGGAACTGCCCGCGCCGCACCGCGTGCTCTCCCCCGAGGTCGCTCAGGGCGTGAGGAGCATGCTCACCCACGTCACCGACGCCAGCGGACTGCGCGTGGCAGAGGCGCCCGGGCTCGAGGTCGCGGCCAAGACCGGCACCGCCGACATGTACGACAACGAGCAGAACCGCTACGTGCCGGGCGACTACTCACTGAGCGTCGCCGGGATGTTCCCAGCCGCCAAGCCGAAGGTGATACTCGTCGTCGTGCTTCACAAGCCCGACGAGGGCGCGACGAGCACGTACACCACCGGCCCGCTGTTCCGCGCGATAAGCGGCGAGGTGGTGGCGAGCTGGGGCACGGCGCCACGCGTGGAGGCATTCGCCGGCGGCAACTGAAGAACGGCGGCAACTGAAGAACGGCGGCCGGAGGTAAGACTCGCTGAGCTTATTGCTCCTCATACGCAAGAAGCTCATGATGTGCATGTTGTGTAAGATGAGCATCACGAGTGGTTCGGCCCCGCGGCGATCCTAGACCCTGGTCTGCAGCGACGCATTGGCCAGCCGAAGCGAGCAGCGAACTTTTCGAAGACGGGAGCTAGCGGCCAGGCGATGTCGATGCGAGCGGACAACACCACCAAGCGAAAACCGCCAGCCGGCGGCCATGGCCTGCTCGACGCGGCGCGACTCGCGGTCTTACTGGGGGCTCACCCGGCCACAGGGCGACCGGCAGGGCGGCCGGCAGGGCGGCCGGCAGCGCGGCTGGAAGAGCTGTCAGCGGAGCTGCCGGGTGGCCGAGGCGTCGCCTTCGACAGTCGCCGCGTGAGGCCAGGCGATGTGTTCTTCGCCCTGCCGGGTGCGTCTGCCCACGGTATCGAGCATGCTGCAGCGGCCCTCGCCGGCGGTGCCGCCTACGTCGTCTCCGATCGCGACCCCGAACCTGGCCAAGACGCCGTGCGATCCCGCACGCTGCTGGTGACTGACGCGGCGGCCGCCCTGAAGGCGCTCGGCCTTGCCGCTAGGGCGATTCTGAGCGCCCCGGTCGTCGCCGTTACCGGTTCCGCCGGCAAGACCACGACCAAGACCCTGGTGACCGCTGCCCTCGCTGGCCGCTCCACGCCGGGCAACCTCAACACCGTCCCTGCCCTGGTCGCGGCGTTGGTGGAGGCGGCGCTGATGGACGCAGGCGACATCGAAGCGGCAGCGGGGCCGGTCAACCGTGGCGCACTTGTCGGTCCCGGCGGGCCAGGAAGTCCCGTCGTGCTCGAGCTCGGCATCGACCGACCAGGCGAGATGGCCGAGCTGCTGGCCTTCTGCCGCCCCGACCACGGCCTGGTAACCGCCATCGGCGAGTCTCACCTGTCGGCGCTAGGTGACGTCGCCAGCGTCGCTCGCGAGAAGTCGCGGCTGCTGGCCGAGGCACCAGGCGTGAGGTTGACGACTCCGGGCGCCGCGGCTCTGCTGCCGCCCGCCGTGGCGGCGCGCACCCGCGTGGTCGAGGCTCGTGTCATGCCCGGCGGTGCTCTGAGCCACGACGGTCACGACTTCGTACTGCCGTGGCCGGGCCGGGCCATGGCTGAGAACGTCGCGCTCGCGCTCACGCTGGCCACGACCCTCGGCGTCGACGCCGAGATCGCGTTCGAACGGCTGGCCGCGGCGCGCCTCGAGCCCGGCCGCCTGCAGCGCCGCGAGGTAGGCGACGTCCACCTCATCGACGACAGTTACAACTCCAACCCGCTCTCGGCCGCGCTGGCGCTCGAGGTGCTGCTTGCCTCGCCGGGACCAAGGGTGGCGATCCTCGGCGACATGCGCGAGCTTGGCGAGGTCAGCCGGCAGCGGCATCTCGACCTCGGCGCGGCGACGCGCGACCTCGACCTTGTCATCGCAGTCGGCGAGGAAGCGGCAGCCATGGCCGAGACGAACCCCGACGTCGTCACCGTCCCCGACGACGCCGGCGCCATCGAACTGCTCGCGCGGATCCCGGCAGGCGCGACCGTGCTCGTCAAGGGCTCGCGTTCCCTCGGCCTCGAGCGCGTGGCGGCGGCCATCGAGGCACGCGGGTGATCCTGCTCGTGTCGGCCCTGGCCGCGCTGCTACTAACCGGCGCGTTCATCCAGCTCGCCAGAAGCCGCGGCTGGGGCAAGGTAGTGCGCGCCAGCGGGCCAACTAGCCACCTGAGCAAGCAGGGCACGCCGACGATGGGCGGCGCCGCTTTCCTACTCGCCGCGTTGGCCGTTACTGTGGCCTTCACCGGCTTCACCCTGCCGGCGGTGCCGCTAGTGTTGCTTGTCGCCGCCGCCGGGACCCTCGGGCTCTACGACGACACCGCCTCGCTGCAGCGCAAGCGCAGACAGGCACTCGACCGCGGTGACGGGGCCGGGCCGCAGAAGGACGCGGCGACCGGCGTACTTGCGCGCTACCGCCTCCTCGGGCAGTTCGTGATCGGCTTCGCCTTCGCGCTTTGGGCCGTAAACGCCGGCTACCGCGTGAGCGACGCCATCTGGTTCGACCTGCTGCTTTACGCGTTCGCCATCGCCGGCAGCATCAACGCCTTCAACTTCACCGACGGCCTCGACGGCCTGGCAGCCGGCGTCGCGATCATCGTGCTGCTGTTCTTCATCGGTTCGCCGCTGGCCGCCGCGCTCATCGGCGCCCTGCTCGCCTTCCTCTGGTACAACGCGCACCCCGCGCGGGTGTTCATGGGCGGGGTCGGCTCCGAAGCCCTTGGCGCCGCGGTCGCGGGGCTCGCCATCGTCGACGGCAGCGTGCCGCTGCTGCCACTTATCGCGCTCGTGCCGGTCCTCGAGGTCCTCTCCGTGATCGTGCAGGTAAGCTACTTCAAGCTCACCGGAGGCAAGCGGCTGTTGCGGATGAGCCCGCTTCACCACCACTTCGAGCTCGCCGGCCTCAACGAGGTGAAGATCGTCGCGCGGTTCTGGATCATCACGGCCGTCTGCGTGGTGCTGGCGCTCGTCCTCGCCGGGAGGGCGCCATGGTGACCGCCACCGGTGACGCGGCCGGCCGGCGCCTGCTGGTGTACGGGCTCGGCCGCAGCGGCGGGGCGGTGCTGCGGCGGGCGCTCGCGAACGGCGACGAGGTCAGCTTCTACGACCGGCGCGAGACCGGCGCCGACATCGACGCCGCGCTTGCAGCCGGCGCGCGGCGGCTAACGTCCCTAGGCGAAGCGCCGCTCGCCACCGGCTTCGAGACGTGCGTCGCCGCGCCCGGCGTGGCCATCGATCACCCCGACCTCGAGCAGTTGCGCGCCGCCCGCGTCGAAGTCATCGGTGAGGTCGAATGGGTCTGGCGGGACGTGTCCGGCAGCTACATCGGCGTCACCGGCACGGCCGGCAAGGGATCGGTGACGCTGTGGCTGACGCAGCTCCTCGTCGGTGCTGGCGTCGACGCGGTCGCCGGCGGCAACAACGACCCCGCCCTGGCCGCGGTGGCCCGGCCGGGCGCCTGCCACGTCGTGGAGCTGTCATCGTTCCAACTCGAACGCTGCCCGACCTTCTCGCCCGACGTCGCGATCACGCTCAACCTCGGTGAGGACCATCTCGACCGGCACCACACAGTGGCCGCCTACCACCGCGCCAAGCGCAACCTGGTCGACAACCTCACGGCCGAGGGCACGCTCGTCACCAACGCCGACACGCCACGACTCGAGCAGTGGGCGGCCCGAACCGCCGCCAGGGTGCTGCGCTTCTCGCTCGAGGGACCGGCCGACGCCTGGCTCGACCGCGCCAGCGGGATGCTCATGCTCAACGGCGATGAACTGCTGCACCGCGACGAGCTGGCTGTTCCCGGCGACCACCAGGTGGCGAACGCCCTTGCGGTGGCGCTGGCGGCCACAGCGCTCAACGTAGAGAGGGACGGCCCCAAGCGGCCCGGACTCGAGCGGATAGACCGGTCTACCATCGCCGAGCAGCTCCCGCTGTTCACGGGACTCCCTGGCCGCTACGCCGTGGCAGGGCGCAGTGGCGGGATCACGTTCATCGAGGACTCGATCGCAACCAGGCCACTCGCGGTCGCCGCCGCCCTGACCAGTACCGCCCGGCCGCTTGTGTGGCTGGCGGGCGGACACTCGAAGGGCGCCGACGTCGGCTCGCTGAGGGGCGTCGTGGCCGAGAAAGTCGATCTCCTTGTTACCTACGGCGCCTCCGGGCCCGAGCTCGCCGAGGCCTTCGGCGACCTCGTGCCGGTGATCCAGAGCCGCCAGCGAGACGGGGCCGCGGCCCTAGCGGCCGCTGTGCAAGCGGCCGTCGCACACCTCGAGTCGGCGCACGGCGGCAGCGGCAGCGTGCTGCTGGCGCCATTGGCCGCGTCCTTCGACCAGTTCAAGGACTACGCCGACCGCGCCAGGACCTTCAGGCGGGTGGTCGCGGAGGTGATCGAACGCCGGCACGGGAACGACTCGGCCCCGCGCCCCGAGGGTGCCGCTGCAAGCGCGGGCAGCGCGACCGGCCGCGGCAACGGCCGGCCGGCGACGGACAGACGCTGATGGACCGAACCGTCCTCAGCATCCAGGTGATCCTGGCGGCCTTCGGACTCGTCGGCGTCGCCGCCGCGCCGGAGGGTAGCGTCCTCGAGCACGGCACGCGGGCGCTGCTCGCCATCCTGCTCACGGTGGTGGTCGCGCGCTTCAGCCCGCGGGCCGTGGTCAAGCTGAGCCCCTACCTGTTCGTCACGGTGCTGTTGATGCTGTTCGCGGTGCTGTTCGTCGGTATCTCGCCAGAGGGCTCCGACAGCAAGCGTTGGCTGTCGATCCTCGGCTTCACCTTGCAGCCGTCGGAGTTCATGAAGATCGCGGTGATCGCCTACCTCACCGCGTTCTTCCACAACCACCTGGGCGACTGGCACATCTGGCGACCGATGTTCGTCATCGGCCTTGCGGTGGCGGCGATCATCGCCCAACCGAACCTCAGCACCGGCCTCTTCATCTTCGTGCTGGCGTTCGGGCTGATGGTCATAGCCGGCATCTCCCTCGGGCGCCTGGCATCTATCTCCGTGGCCGCCGCGCTAATCGGGCTGCTGCTCGGTGGCTCGTACATCAGCCAGTTCGGCTACATGAAGGACCGCCTTGTAGGCTTCGCCGACCTGTGGGGCGCGCAGTCGCTTACCGACGAGAACTTCCAGTCGAACCGTGCGCGCGAGGCCATGGCGATCGGCGGGCTCACAGGCATCGGCACGGGGCGACCGGTGAGGGTGCCCGAGGTCCACACCGATTTCATCGCGGTGGCCATCGCCCAAGCCACCGGCCTGCTCGGCGTCGCCGCGCTCGTCGCGCTCTACCTGCTGCTGGCGCTGCGCGCCGTCGCCGTGGCCAAGGTGGTGGTCGGCCCAGCCGCGCTGCTCGCCGGCGGCGCGGCCGCGTACATCTGCGGTCAGGCGGCGATCAACCTGCTCGTCGCCTCGGGGATGGTCCCGGTGACCGGCATCCCGTTGCCTGGCGTCAGTTTCGGCTTCAACAGCCAGCTTTCGGTAGCGATAGCCTTCGGTTTCATCCACATCGCCTTCCGGCAGGCCCGCTTGGAAGGTGCCGCGGTGGCGGCGTGATCGTGCTCGCCACAGGCGGCACCGGTGGCCACATCTTCGCCGCCCTTGCCGTGGCCGAGGAGGCCCGCTCGCGCGGGCTCGCGGTGACCGTGCTCGGCGAGCGCGGCGGCATGGAGGAGCGTCTTGTCGGCGCTGCCGGCGTGCCGTTCGTCGGCGTGAGCGCCGGCAAGTGGCACCGCGGTCGGCCGAGCCCAGCGCATGCAGTAAAGGCCGCCGCCGGTGTGATGGAGGCGTGGCGCTTCCTGCGGCGTGAGCGGCCACTCGCCGTAATCGGCTTCGGCGGCTACGCCTCGTTCCCCGGGGTGGTCGCGGCCAGCCGCCTAGGCATACCGCTGGTCTTGCACGAGGGCAACGCCTACCCGAGCAAGGTCAACCGCTGGCTGGCGCGGAGCGCCGCGCTGGTCATCGCCGCACAGCCCGAGGCGTTCGAGCACCTGCCGGCGGCGAGGAGGCGCCTCGTGGTCCCCTTCCCCGTGCGGGAACGACGGCTCGATCGCGAGCAGGCGAGGCGGGCCCTCGCGCTACCGACCGAGCAGCCTTACGTCGTCACCCTGGTGATGGGCGGCTCGCAGGGCTCCGCCACGCTCAACCGCGAGGTGCCGCTGGCGCACGCGCTGCTCGCCGAGGCCGAGAAAGCGAACCTGCACGTGGTGCACTCCGCGGGCCGGGGCAACGGCGCGACCGTGGCGGCGGCGACCGAAGGCCTTGACCGCTACCAGGTCCACGACTTCCTCGACGCGGCTACCGCCTGGGCGGCGGCCGACCTGGCGAT
>DASROV010000409.1:0-8312 GCA_035646755.1 Trueperaceae bacterium
CTGCTAGCGCTGAGACGTTCCTTGGCTGGTGGTTGGCCAAGGAAGGATTACTTTAGATGACAATTCAGAACACGTTCGATGCGTTCGAACTGAACGAACGCATCAGGGCAGCGGTTCGTGCCGCCGGCTATGTAGAGCCGACGCCCATTCAACAAGAGACAATCCCCGCCGGGCTACAGGGCCGGCATGTGCTAGGCCTCGCCCAAACGGGCACAGGCAAGACGGCGGCTTTCGTGCTGCCCATTCTCCAGCGCCTCGGTGACCAAGGCGCCTTCGGCAACACCTCCGACAACGGCCGCGACCAGCGCGGCTCCTCTGACCGCGATAACCGCGGCACCCGGCGTGGCCGCTACGGCCGCCGCACCGTCCGGGCGCTGGTCGTCGCGCCGACTCGCGAACTGGCCGAACAGATCAACGACGAGTTTCGGCGCCTCGCCCTCGGCAGCCACATCACTAGCGCCACCGTCTACGGCGGCGTGGGCTTCCAGCCCCAGGTAGAGGCTCTCGGCGGCAAGGCCGACGTCATCGTCGCCTGCCCCGGCCGCCTACTCGATCACATCGAGCGCGGCAACGCCGACCTCTCGAACGTCGAAGTCCTTGTCATCGACGAGGCCGACCACATGTTCGACATGGGCTTCCTGCCGCCGGTGCGGGCCATCCTTCGCGAGGTGCCGTCAGGCGCCCAGCGTCTGCTGTTCTCCGCCACCATGCCACGCGAGGTCGCCCACCTGGCCGACGAACTCCTCACCGATCCACTCAAGGTCGAGATCAACAGTGAGGGCCCGGCCGAGACCATCGCGCACGCCCTAGTCGCGGTCGACGAAGGCAGCAAGCAGGACTTGCTCCTGCACCTCCTCAAGAGCGAGGATCACCGTTCGACGCTGGTCTTCACGCGTACCAAGCACAGGGCCAAGCGCCTGGCTGCCTCGCTCGACAAGGCCAACATCTTCGTCGCCGAGATCCAGGGCAACCTGTCTCAGCGTCGGCGCCAGGAGGCACTCGACGGCTTCAAGTCGGGTCGCTACCATGTCCTGGTCGCCACCGACATCGCCGCCCGCGGCATCGACGTCGCCCGCGTGTCGCACGTGATCAACTACGACTTCCCCGACACCACCGAGGCGTACACCCACCGCATCGGCCGCACCGGCCGCGCCACACGCACCGGCCAGGCTCTCACCTTCGTCACGACCAGCGATTTCGACAACGTGCGCGCCCTCGAGCGCAAGCTCGCGCGCGTCGAGCGCAAGTCCTTCGACGGCTTCGCGGCATCGCACACCGACCAGCTCGAGAGGCTAACCGCCTCCAGCGGCGGCGGCGGCAACTTCAACGCGAACTCGCGCCAGCGCCACCAAGGTGGCGGCAACCGAGGGGGCGGCAACCGCTCCAACGGCAACGGCTACTCAGGGCCACGCCGAAACCGCTCACGCTCGCGTGGGCGCGGAGCGAGCGGCTCAGCGACCGACTAACCCCAGAACATGATCCGCCCAGCATCGCCCGGCGAGCCAAGGAAGCCGGCACGAGCCTAGCGGAGCTCAACTTAGTCCCCTAGCGGGACGTATGTGCCCTCCCCCAAGATCGGTGGAGGGCACTTTGCCGTTTGGTCTTGATTCGTCGATCTCTCGCTTGGTGGCGCCGTGCTAGCCAACCCCTACCAGGTGGCGGTGCTCGACTTCGTTCGCGCCGGCAGCGGGCACGGCGTGGTCGAGGCCACGGCCGGCAGCGGCAAGACGACGACCCTGCTGATGGTCGCCAGGCTCCTCGTCGACGAGGTGTTGAGCCCTGGTGAGCGCGCTTGCTTCCTGGCGTTCAACCGCAGCACGGCGGCGGAGCTGCGTGCTCGGCTGCCGGGAGCGGTCGAGGCGGCTACCTTGCACTCGCTCGGGCGCACCATGCTCGCCGACTCGCGCACAGGGCGCCTGCAGCTCGAGCCGGGGAAGTACCAGCGCCTGGCTCGAGCGTTGCTTGCGCGGACGAACACGTTGTCGGTCGTCGGGCAGCCGCCAACTCTGGGGCCGCCACCGCCGAGCCCCCAACTCGGCGAGGTGGCCTCCTACCTTGCCGAGCTGCACGACTTCGCCCGTCTGGAGCTTAGCGAACTCGTCGATGCGGCCAACGCGGCGGGCATCCGGGCTCGCTACGGGCTGCGGCCGCCATTGCCGGCTCGTGAGCTGAGGTTGGTCGAAGAACTGCTGCCGGCGCTGGCCGCGGCCGGGGACGACGCCAGCAGCATCGACTTCACCGACATGATCTGCCTGCCTCAACGGCTCGACCTACCGGCGCCCGAGTACACCTTCATCTGTGTCGACGAGGCTCAGGACCTCAGCCGAGCCGCCCTCGGGCTGGTCGCGCGGCTGCTGCGGGCCGGCGCGCGAGCGCTGTTCGTCGGCGATCCGTACCAGGCGATATACGCGTTCGCGGGCGCCGATGCTCGCTCGTTGGCCAGGATCACCACCCTAACGAGCGCCACCCGGCTCCCGCTGAGCGTCAGCTTCCGCTGCCCGGTGAGGCACGTGTCGCTGGCGCGCCGGTTCGCGCCGCCGATGCTTGCGGCGGGCAACGCGATTGCCGGCTCGGTGACGATCACCACCGTCGAGCGCCTGCCGCGCTTCGCACGTACCGGTGACCTGATCATGGCCCGGACCAACGCGCCGCTTCCCGAGGTGGCCTTCCAGCTTGCCGCTCAAGGGACGCCGACGCGCATCCTCGGCCACGATCTCGTGGCGCATGCCACGGAGTTGGCCCACGAACTCTTCACGGCCGGCAAGCTGGCCGACGCCGAGCGCCGAGTCACTGACTCCGCCGATGCGCAGCGCAGGCGCCTCGAGTTCGAGCTTCTCACTAGCGACGACCTACCGGCCGAGCTGGAACACAGCCGCCACGCGCACCTGGCGCTCAGGTTGGCGCTGAAGGCACTACTGGCGCGCCCGGGACCGCGCACACGCGACGACCTCGAGCACGAGCTCGAGCGCTTGTTCGCAGCCGAGGGCGCCCACGTCATGCTGTCGACGATCCATAAGGCCAAGGGCCGCGAAGCCGCCACGACGTTTCTGTTGTTCCCCGAGGGTCTCGGCATCGGTCACGCCCCGGCGCACGACCTCGCGGGCGACGACGCCGCTAGCGCCGCCAACGACGCCGACCTGGCCGAGGCCAACGTGCTGTTCGTGGCGTTGACGCGGGCGAAGCGCGAGTTGGTGCTCGTCGAGTCGGAGCCCGGTGCCGTCGCCGCTCGACTCGAGCGCGGCGACGTCGGTCTCACCACCGGCCCGACTGCTGACCTCACGCGGCGGTGGAACGACGTTCTGCGCCTGGCGCTGATCATGAGCAGGGCGACGGACGCAGCGGGCATATCATCGAGCCATGGCAAGGCACGGCGAGTACAAGACAGTTGGCGGCAAGCTGGTGGTGGTCGACGTCACCCTGGCAGGCGGCGAGATAAGCAACGTCGCGATAACAGGTGACTTCTTCCTCGAACCCGCCGAGGCCCTTGAGGCGATAGCGGCCTCGCTAACGGGAGCCCCGGCGAACGCCAGCGAGGAACAGTTGAGCGACCGTGTAACCGCGCGGCTGCCGGCCGGCGTCGAGATGATCGGCTTCAGCCCGCAAGCCATAGCCACGGCGGTGCGGCGCGCGATCGACGACCCCACACCGCGGGAGCGCGTATGACGGCGCTCGCCGAGCCCGGTTTCGAGGAGCGCTGGCGCCGCCACGAGTGGCAGCTGCTGCGTGACGAGCCCACCCATCCGATGATGCACATGGCGCTCGATGAGGTTCTCACCCACGAGGTCGGCGAGGGCCGCCGACTACCTACGCTGCGCATCTGGGAGTGGTCGGACAACGCCGTCATCCTCGGCCGCTTCCAGTCCGTCCGCAACGAGGTCGACGCCGCCGGCGCCGAGAAGCACGGCATGACCGTCACCCGGCGCATAACCGGCGGCGGTGCGATGTTCGTCGAGCCGCACAACGCGATAACCTACTCGCTCTACGCTCCCGACACGCTGGTGAAGGGCATGTCGTTCATCGAGTCGTACGCGTTCCTCGACGCCTGGGTGATAGCCGGGCTGAAATCCCTCGGCATCGAGGCGTACTACCAACCGATAAACGACATCACCTCGACGCAAGGCAAGATCGGTGGGGCGGCGCAGACCCGCCGGGCCGGCGCCGTCCTCCACCACGTGACCATGGCGTACGACATGGACCCGGCCAAGATGCTCGAGGTGCTGCGGATCGGCCGCGAGAAGCTCTCTGACAAGGGCAGCGTGAGCGCCAACAAGCGCGTCTCACCCATCAAGCAGCAGACGAACCTGCCGCGGGAGACGGTGATCCAACGTCTCATCGACACCTTCGCTGAGCGCTACGGCCTCGTCGAAGCGGCCCTCTTCCCCCACGAGGAGGAGGCCGCCGAACGCCTCAGGCGCGAGAAGTTCGAGTCAGCGGAGTGGTTGTACCTGTTGCCCTGAGAACCTGCCCCGGATGGCTCGTGTCAAACCCGGTTCCCCAACCGGCTCGCTAACGCAAAGGCACGCGCAAGGTCGACCAGTACACTCCGTCGATCACCTCCGAGGAGCCGATGGCGAGGCCCGTGTGAGCAGCCAGCAGTTCGAGCGCTTGGGTGGCAAGGTCGGCGAGTCCGATTAGCTCGTCGAAGGTCGGCAGGTCGGCAGGGTCGAGGTCTTCGTCACTTGCGCCCGCGGCCTCGTCTCCAGACGCGTCACCGTCCGCCGCCTCGTCGCCAGATGCTTCATCGCCCGGACCTGTGCCCTCAAGGCTCTCCTCGTAAGCCACTTGCGCGGCGACGAACAGCGTCGATGCGAACGGACCGGCGGCCAGATCGGTGAGCCTCGCCAGGCCGTTGAGGTACCGGGGCAGGTCGACGATCTCGTAGCCGGCCGGGGCGTCTGGCTGACTCGGCACGAGCCGGCCGAGGACTGCGTCGTCAAGGACGCTGGCGCCTCCGAGATGCACGTCGATCACCGCCTGCATGGCGCTCGCTGGCTGCGAGGTGACGAGGTGACCGGCGAAGACGGCGATGCCGTAGTCACCGGTGACCGGCGTGCGGACCCTGTCGTACTCGATGCCGCGGTAGGTGACCGGCCTTACCGAGATCGTGCTCGCGAGATCGAGCCCGTCATACAGGGCCACCTCGTCGACGTCGGCATCGTCCATGAGGCTCCAGAACAGGCCCGAGGCGTTGGTAAGCGCATCGGCCCAGAGCTCGAGCCCGGCGCGGGCCGCGGCCTCCGAAGCAACCGGCACCACCGTCACGTTGCCCGGCCCCTGAAGCCACGCCACTGCGTCGGTGTCGTAGACCTCGAGCTGCGCGACGTGCCAGGTCGTGCCGAGCCAATCGAGCGCCAAGGCGCCGACGTCGACGCCGAGGAACTCCTCGACCAGGCCGGCCACACTCAGGTCCTCGCCAACCATGGGGCCGACGTCGGCCAGCCACGTGTCAAGCCAGGCGACGAACGCCTGCAGGGAGAAGCTCGAGCGGCTGAGACTAGCCGCCCCGGCCGGGATGAGAGCCGGTTCGGCGCCCTCGCATCCGGCACAGCCAAGCAGGTCGAGAAGTTCCATCTCGCCGGCGGCGACGGCGGCCTCCTCGTCGATGGTCACAACCGTATCGATGACCAGCCCGGCCTCATCGAGAGCGAAGCTTGCCGCCACGCCGTTGATGGTGTTCATAGTGGCGAGCACGCGGTCAAGCAGCAGCGTCTGTTCACTGTCGCCGCCGAGCATGGGCACGAACGACGCCAACACGTTCGCAAGGCCGGCCAGGTCAAGCGTCATGGCCAGGCCGCGATTGATCATGCTGCCAGCAAGGGAGCCGACACGAGTGCCGCTCAGGCCCGGCTCGCTGGCGCCGGCGGCACGCCGCACCATGCCCCTCAGCACGTCGGGATCTGACGCCGCAAGCAAGGTTCCGTCGACCCGGGCGACCACCACGGGGAAGTCGCTGCCGTCACCGAGCACGTAAAAGGGCGTGTCGCCCTCGCTCATTGCCACCCCGGAGTCGTAGCAAGCGGTTAGCGCCTCGAACAGGCGCACGGCCAGGTCGGCGTCGCTCGGGCGCACGGTAGCAACCATCGTCGGCATGGGGTTGAAGCTCGACATGCTCACGCCGACCGCCGCGCGACCCATAAGCCGGTCAGGATCGCTGTCGTCGACCAGGTCGCCGAGGGCCGGGCAGCTCGCCGTGAGGTGCCCAAGCATCTCGTCCGTATCGGAGAGATCGCCCGAGAAGCCGAGCGCCTCGTCGGCGGCGCTGCCGAGCACGACGCCGAGCTTGCGCAGCGTCTCCTTGGCCTCGTCGAGGTCGAGTTCCGCTACCAGGTCCTCGAGCACCGCCGTGGAGGCCTCACCGGGCTGAGCGAACAGCGCCAACACCGTGGTGCTCGGCAGCACCCGTGCGAGAGGAACCTCGCCGGTCTGCGCGAACACCGTCTGACCAACGCCGACCAGTAGGGCCAGCGCGGCGGCGAGCCTTGCGGCCTGCCCCATCAGCGGCCACCGCCGGGCACGCCGGGCCACCCGGGTTCGAGATACTGCTGTTTCGGTCGATCGGCTCATCAAGTCCCCTCCTAGGTCGCGGCGGCCGACATCATCGTCCGGCCAGTCAGCGGCTGCCGGCACCAGCGTCCGGTCAGCGAAGTCCCACGGCCACATAGGATATCGCGCCGTGCGCGACTTCGACGGTACGGTCGTCGAGGTCATAATGAGGGAGATGGCAGCGCCACTCGTCCGCATCACCGAGCTGACCAAACGCTACTCACCCGCGAGCCACGCCGCGGTCGACAAACTCGACTTGAACGTGAACCTGGGCGAAGTGCTGTGCCTGCTCGGCCCGTCGGGCTGCGGCAAGACCACGTTGTTGCGTCTCATCGCCGGCTTCGAGCGCCCCGACGGCGGAGAGATCGATGTCGCCGGCAAGGTGGTCGCCTCGCCACGGCGCTGGGTCGAGCCCGAGCACAGGCGCATCGGCTTCGTGTTCCAGGACTTCGCGCTTTTCCCGCACCTCGACGTGCTCGACAACGTCGCGTTCGGCTTGACAGGCACGAAGGCCGCTCGTCGCGCTCGGGCCGCGGAGATCCTCGCGCTGGTGGGGCTCACGGTGTTCCAGGAGCGCTTCCCGCACCAGCTCTCCGGCGGTCAGCAGCAGCGCGTGGCGTTGGCGCGCGCGCTCGCGCCGCAGCCGCACATCCTGTTGCTCGATGAGCCTTTCAGTAACCTCGACGCCTCGTTGCGCGGCGCCACGCGCGACGAGGTGCGCAACATCCTCGGTGCCAGCGGCACCACGGCGGTGATGGTCACTCACGACCAAGAAGAGGCTCTCTCGTTCGGTGACCGGGTGGCCGTCATGCGCGACGGCAAGGTCGAACAGACCGGCGCACCGGAGGCCGTCTACTTCTCGCCCGCCACCGCGTTCGTGGCCAGCTTCCTCGGCCGCACCAACCTGCTGCGCGGGGTGGCGAACGGCAAGACGGCGCATACCTCGATAGGCGAAGTACCCCTCACCGCCCATGCGGACGGGCGAGTGGTCATCTCATTGCGGCCCGACCACGTCACCCTGCGCCCGCTGGCCACGGCGCCCGGCCAAGGCGGCCACGACGAGGCGACTACGTCCGCGGCGGTTCCCGCTGCCGGCGCGACGCTCGTGGCCCGCGCACGAGTGACAAGGCGGGAGTTCAAAGGGCACGCGGTGACGCTCGAGTGCTCACTAACCTCGTCGGTCGGCGCCAACAGCGCGGCGGCTGCCGTCGGCGGCGAGGGCGGCGTTCAAGGTCACGAGGAGCGTCTTATCGTGTTCGGCGCCCCCGGCAACTCCTTGAACCCCGGTGATGAGGCAGACGTGCTCATCACCGGCGAAGGCGTCACGCTGAAGCATCCGAGCTGACGGCTGCGGTCAGCTGCGCCTACCCTCGTAAGTGAGCAGCAGCCCGACGAACAGGCCCGAGAAGAGCACGATGGCGGCGGCGTACGGCGCTGCAGCGGCCATCATGCCTTCGGTGGTGAGCCCGAAGACTCTCACGGCCAAGCTTCGATAGCCGGTTGGCGCGAGGAGGTAGGTCATCGGCAACTCCTTCATCAACGCCATCAACACCAGAGCGACCGCAGCCAAGAGGTTCCTGTAGATGAGCGGAAGGACGGTGGTTAGGAAGGCGCGCAACCGGCCGCGGCCGAGCGAGCGCGCGGTCTCCTCCAGTCGCGGGTTCACCTGGAGAAGCCCGCTACGCGTGGGGCCGAGCGCCAGAGCCAGGTACGACACGATGTAGGCCACGATGAGGATCCCGAAGCTCTGGTACCAGACCGGCGTGAAG